>JAISZW010000155.1 GCA_031284445.1 Candidatus Methanovirga basalitermitum
TTAGATGTGTGGATGAACTTTTTAAAAACGAGGGAAAAGGAGGAGTTAGATGTGTTGGTACAAAAAGAACCGGAGCTAGAGGACGCAGTTATAAAATTAGTGGAGTTGAGTGAGGATGATACTTTAAGGGCATTGGCTTTTTATAGAGAAAAAGCGCTTAAGGATAAGAACTCACAGCTACTGACCGCTAGAGAAGAAGGTTTACAAGAGGGCATGAATAGAGGTTTACAAGAGGGCATGAATAAAGGTTTACAAGAGGGCATGAATAGAGGCAGACAGGAATTAATAAACAACATGTTAGCTAAGGGTTTATCAGTTAATGAGATATCAGATTTAACGGGGATAGATATACATGAGATTAAGATAAAATAGCCGTTCACTATTATAGTGAATGGCTATTTTATCTTAATCTCATAGTTCTAAGCTGTTCGCGAGTATACTTGTTTAGAATTAGGATTAAGAATTTACCAATAGTGTCGAAGAGCCTCTTGTCTTAGCATGGGGAGTAGTATAGCAAGGGAGGAGTTAGGAATTAAAAGAAATAGTTCTAGGATAATCTTAAATTGTAGGTATTTTAAAGGAAGTAAGAAAACAACATCACTTTTAAAAAATCTTGTTAAATATATCTCTACACGTGAAGGTGTAGAAAAAGATTATGTGAGTTCTAAAAATGATGATAAGCCTGCAACTAAAAAGCAGATTAAACTTTTAAAAGATTTAGAATATAATTTTGGTCTTGCTTATGATTTGTATGAGTTTGAGGATTTTCAGAGAGAAAAAACACAAAAAAGTGCTAGTGAATTAATTTCGGTTATTATCGATAATAATTTAAATAGAATACTACTTACGAAAGAACATTTAGTTAAATATGTAGCAAAAAGACCGAGAGTTGATAAAAAAGAAGTGTCTGAACATGGTCTTTTTTGTGTTTCTGATAATGGAGTTTCTTCTGGAGATGTAGACCTTCTATCTATTATGAATGAGGTAAGTAAACATAGAGGGAAGATTTGGACAAATGTTTTGAGCCTTAGACGTGAAGATGCAAAAAAAGTCGGATTTGAAAATCTTGAATCATGGAGGGACTTGTTAAAATATAATATATGTGAGATTAGCGAGCAAATGAAAATAGAATTAGATAAATTAAAAGTTTATGGTGCTTTTCATAATGAAGGTCATCATCCTCATTGCCATTTTCTCGTCTGGTCTAGCGAGCCAGGGAATGAATCTTTATATAAAGAAGGTATAAAGAAGTTAAAATCTTCTTTTGCAAACTCAATTTTCCGTGAAGAAATGCTCCCAATAATGAAAAAAAAATCATTGTTAAGAGATGAAATTAAAATAAGATTGAAAAAGACAATAGATGATTTAGGAGATAATTTAAAAATTAATGGAGCTAGATTTGATTCAGATCTTGAAATGAAGATGATAAACTTTTCTAACAATATTTCTTTAAAAGATAAGACGTACGGATATTTGCGAGAACCACTAAAGATGCAAGTAAATGATATCGTTTATGAGCTTTTTAAATCTCCAGAAATTGAGCTACTGTATGAGCAGTGGAAAGAACAACGACGTGAACTCAGTCAATTTTATGAACATCCTTCTAAAATTCAAGATCTGGAGTTATTAAAAAATGAAGAGTTTAAACCTGTTTTGAATTTAGTATTAAAAGAAGCGCGTAAGATTAGAAGTTTTGACTCTTTTAATAATCTATATAATGAATTTACGGATCCTAATACTACTCCTTTTTCTGGAATTTTGAATGAGTTTGTAAAAAGTTTTCATGGAGGAGGAAATTCGCAGAAACAAGATCAGAATGATATTTTTGATAAAAAGAAAAGAAAAGAAACAGCGGAATTGAAGAAACGTCTTGGAATTCTAAGACGGTAAAATTGATAGATAGGAGATAGATTTTGAATTATAAAATAATATTTAAAATAATTAAAGTAGCCAGTTTGGCTACTTTTTTATTTTTATTGTTTTTTATAAACATTTTCGCGGCCACAAGCGCTCCATTATCGAACATAATAAATAAAAGATCTAATCAGATTTTTTTAGATAGTGTTCGTATTGAGAATACAACGATTATTGATGACCGCACATATATTGAACTTCGAGAGTTTGTTGAAAAATCAGGATATTCTTTAATTTACGATGATAAGAATCAGCTGATAAATGTGTATTCAACTACCCAACCTCCGGAAATACAGCGTGAAACTGTATTGTTTCCTATTATTGTTGAAACTTCAGAGGACAAGAGCATTATAGTAAAGACTTACATTTTGGATAAAAATGATAACGCTGCTGAGATTGAAACCAATGAATTTACAGATAATGATGTTTTATATTCACTTTTGGAAATGACAAAAGAGGATAATCCCATTATTGAGAAGAAAATGCATACGGAAATTATTCAGATTGAACTTGAAACAGATGAAATAAATACTGTGTTGTCAGCATTGGGTGAAACTTATAAATATGAAGATGAATTTGGTTTCCAAGGTGAGTTAAAATTAAAAGTTGATAGTATCCGTACAGAGATTGCCAGTTATCGTAATGAAAGTTATGATATTTCTGAAAAACGCAGTTATCCTAATCTTTCTAGTAATGATTTATCGCTTATTCCTAAAATTATTACAGTAAATGGTAACACACTTACTCTTTCTGATGTGCAGTGGACTGAATCTAGACAAGATAATATTGATTTTACGGATTTAGGCAGTATTTTTACAGCTAATGCAATATATACAGGCTCAAATATTAAACGTGTTGAAACAGGATTTTTAATAACGGCAGATTTTACAGGTGAGATTAATCGCTTTGATTGGGAAAAAACGAGATATATTTTAACTTTTAAATCGGTTTCTGGTAATAGATCAGATGATGAATTTCAAAAGGTAAAAATAGAGGAAGTTGTTGACTCATCAAAAAAATCGATTTCTATTAAACATCCATTTCCTTGGGGAAAAGTTTTTGGTGTGATGGGTTCTGGTATTTTAGTAATTATTATCATAAGCATAATAGTTGCTTTAGCATACTTGCTCTGGGAAAAAGTTATCGGGAAAAATATTATAATTTATCAAGTTTTTTCTGATGAGAGTTATGGTAAGCTGACAAAAATGCGATTGTCAAAAAAAAATGATATACTTGATATGAATTTACTGCCAATTAAAATACGTGAGAAAATCACAGAAAATAAGTTTATCATTGAGTTAACAAATTCTGTGAGAAAGAGATATGAAGATAAGAAAATTTTTGTGAAACTACGCAATCAAATAGTTGAAGAATATATTGATCCTAATTATGAAATGAAAAAGTATCAGTTTAAAATTGATTTTTTAGAATAAATAAATCAAACATTAGTATTTTAATTTATCCTATTTTATAATCAGTCTATCGAGAAACGAGTTAATATAACATAAGAGACGAATGCTTTTAGCTTTTTATGGACTAGGGAGGTGCTAAAATAGAAATATTAACTGTTATTCCTGTGTATATTTGGTTTCTCTGTGGTGTTTTGATTGTTTTAATAATGGTGATGTCTCTAACAAAGAAGAAGTCTCTTGATGAGATTAAAACTAAAATAGTTGGAGATGGACAATATGGAAATGCCCGATTTGCTAGTGAGAAGGAAATAAGAAAAACATATATATATCTTGCATATGAGCCGGAAAATTGGCGTTATTATGGGAAAATACCTGAGTATAAACCAAAAATCGATAAGGGAAAATCATCAAAGAGTTTAAATAAACATTGGAAATATCATTTTAAAAAAGCCTGCAAAATTGCTGACAATTCAATTATGGGTGAAACGACTAAAAAAGATGAGTTCAACGATCCAAAATCACTTATTTTTGAAATACAAAAAATTAAACAAGAGGAACATAGTGATCTAACTAAAACGTTTCAGATAGAAAGAATAACCTCAACAGGGAAAAAACCTTTAAATGGTATAATTTTGGGTACTAAGAAAATTAGAGGTAAGCTCTATGCTCTCGTTGCGCCAGATGATGCGCACACATTAATGGTGGCAGCAGCAGGATCAGGGAAAACCGCTTGTTTTTTATATGCTAATATCGAGTTTTGTATGGCTAGTCGTATCAGTTTTGTCACTACAGATACAAAAGGAGATTTACAGCGTAAAGTTGGAACGATAGCTAAGAAATACTATTATTATGATGTTAAGACAATTGATTTAAGGAATCCAGGTAATTCTGATGGTTTTAACATGCTCGCGGTAGTAAATAAATATATGGATATTTCTCAGGAACAAAAAAGCCAAGGCAAACCATATAAAATGTTTCAGTCGAAGTCAGAGAGTTATGCAAAAATTGTAGCAAAAACTATAATTGGTAATGAGGATACAGATCGCGGAGCCAATACATTTTTTTATGAATCAGCAGAAGGTATTCTCACATCAGCTATTATGATAATTAGTGAGTTTGCAGAAAAATCTGAGCGTCATATTATTTCTGTTGCAAAATTTATTCAGGAAACGTTAGGTAGAAACTCTCAATATGAGAATAAAACTGATTTTCAAGTAATTTTAGATAAACTTCCTGATGATCATAAAGCGCGATTTTTCGCAGGATCAGCGTTAAATACAAGTGAGGAAGGTATGAAAAGTGTTATGTCGACAGCGCTTTCACGCTTAAATGCTTTTATTGATACTGAGTTAGAGCAAATTTTATGTTTTGATTCTTGTATAGATGCTGAGGAATTTTGCTCTAAACCTACAGTGCTATTTATTATTATGCCGGAGGAAGATAATACTAAATACTTTTTAGTGTCATTAGCGGTTGAACAACTTTATAGAGAGCTTATGACCTTTGCCGATGTTTGCGGCGGTAAATTACCTAAAAGAGTTATGTTTTACTTAGATGAAATTGGCACTATTCCTAAAATTTCTTCGATGGAAATGCTACTTTCCGCTGGTCGCTCTCGTCAATTATTTGTTGTTTTGATAATTCAGTCATTGGCACAGCTTCGTAAAAATTATGGTGATTTAGGAGCTGAAATTATTATTGATAATACTCAAAATGCTATATTTTCTGGGTTTTCTCCCAATTCAGAAACAGCAAAAGTCTTATCTGAAAATTTAGGACAATATACAGTTCAATCTGGGTCAATATCAAAAAATAAGGAAGGAGATTCTGAAAGTTTGCAGATGATGGGCAAAAATTTAATTGATGCTTTTGATCTGAAAACTTTGCCTAAATTCACGTTCATTACTATGAAAATGGGGTTTTATCCTATAAAAACCATATTCCCATTATATTTTGATTGGGGTATAAAGTTTGAAAAACCGTATAAAATCGATTATAAAGGAGATAGAGAAGTTAAATATGTAAAAGTTGAATCTTTAATTAAAAATATAAATGCGAAACATCCAAGATAGAGAAGGTGGTTTTTATGTAAGACTATAAAGTGTAATTGACTTTTTAGAATAAATAAATTACAATATGAATATCTTAAAAAAGATATTCGATGTCGCATGTTTTCAAAGAGCAACAAAAAAAGCTAAGAGTGGCTGCTCTTAGCTTTTTTCCATTTCATGTACAAAATCAAATTTCAATTATGATTTTTACTAATGAAACGGCAGATAGTATGTAAAATGCTATCTGTGTCAACTTTAGAATGTTATCTAAGTTGATTGATATTCTGCGTCGCATATTTCACCTCCTTATTTAAGGAGTATTTGTCTTTTTAAATAAAGACTAGATAAGTATAACAAAATTCGACTATAAAACAACTAATTGTCGAGCTAGGTAATAATAGTTATTGTACATATATTTATATATTGACATATAAGTATATATATAGTATTATAAAAATATAGGCTATAGCTCTAGTCTATACAACTTATTTCTTTCAAGTGTTTATATCTTAAAAGAAATAGAAAGTGCCCTCTAATGGATAGGGGGGCACCTTTTATAATTTATTTTTGTTTTTAAAAAGAGATCATAGTAGCATAGTAGGTATATCGCTAATTTTTTTAAAGGAATATTGTATGTCATTAATAGTTATTTCAATATTGTCTTTGACATATATTATTTCTTTATTATTAAAATGTTTGCTATTAATTACATATATTGATTTTGTTTTACTAAAGAAAGTGCCTGTATCAATATGTTTTTCCATCTCCGATTGGGAATTGTAAGTATAATTATAAAATATATAATTATAATCTGCATCGAAAACCATTGTTGCGAATGGGAGTTCTTCACAAGTGAATGTTCCTTTTAATTTATATTGGTCGTCTAAGTTGTTATTTTTTTTTATAAAAATTAAAATGAGGATTAATATTGACATAGAAAAAAATAACGCAATATATTTTTTCATAATTTCACCCTTTATTTTTTAAAATTTGATAATTTAAATGTAAACGTAGCATATCATATATTATGACGATCAAAAAGGTGGAATGTATTTATGAGAAAATTTTTTGTTTTAATATTTGTTTTTGCTGTATTCTTTTCAGCCGTATCAGTTCAAGCTAAAACAATTTCTAATGATGAAGTGATAGTAGAGGTTTCCGAAGAAGACGTTAATAAAGCTAATGAAGAACAAATTAAATTGTACTTAGATAAATATAATTCAATAAAAGAAACCCCGACATATGAGTATAAACTAGAAAAAGTAGGTTCGCAAACAGCTACAAAAGTAAGAATTGGATATGCAGCCAATCAACCTAAAAATGGCACAGTATTTGCTTCAACCGGAGGTTTTTACTGGTCTGATGGAGGGAATGAAGTTAGTATATCAATCTCTATTGGGTATGGGATATTTTCTCTTTCAGTTTCTCCTGGCAAACCCGCTTCATCTGGTGAATATATTTCAGCTCCCGTTAATAAAGCATGTAAATTAGTAATACACAAAGATATAGAAGTAATTAAATATCAACTTTATAGAAGACCTTTAGTTGCTGGAGTTGGTACGGGTAATTGGACATACGTAGAAGATAGTTATACAAAAACTCCAGTAAAGCATTACTTAAGCGTTGAAACTTTGTAATCTCGTCTATTTGTAAAGGGTTAAAATGATAATAGTCGCTCATTATTATAGTGAGCGACTATATTTATTATTAATTTTATAGTTTTGCATAGACTTTTGTGATAATATAAAGCCTACGACATCTATTTTTGACCTAAGATTTAGAAAATTAAATATTTTAAGGGGGAATTCTATTTATGAAGTTCAAAAAAATGTTATTTATTTGTTTATCTGTGGTAATGTCAATTATCCCTAATTCTTTTGCACTAGCTAATGTAAAAACTCCAACTACTATTCTTTCTAGTGTTTTTCCAACTAGCTCTTTGACTAGAGCTGAATATGAAGATTGGTTTTTTGAAAATCAAGATGAAAACGCTATAGAAAAGTATAATAGTTTAACTGATGAACAAAAGGATAAATTAGTAAGTTATTTATCCGATCCATATTTACTAATAGATACATTAGAAGCTAATATTACTCCTAACAGCAGTAGAGTATTCAATAATGGTGATTTAATAGTGTCAGTAGAAGAGGTAATTGAAAATCTTTCAGAAGAGACAATAAAAGCGGCAACTCAAACAGTAAAAGCAACGTATGTAAGAACTACCTCAATATTTGGTCTTAAGGTGTTTGAAACAACAGCTTGGATACAGTATACTCACAATGGATCTGAAATTATCTCTATTGATGGTTCAAACATCTTTACATCAGTTAATTGGTATGTAATTTTCAAAGCAGTATACAGTGGCAAGACCACATGGAAAACAACAACGACTGCTTATGCTTCTTCTGATATAGTTTGGGAAGTATCTATAGAAGATTATGGAGTTACTACAGGTAGTAATTATATTCGAGTTTCCGGAAATACTAGTAATACGGCAGGAGGCTACTATGAATGATTATTAATATAGCAAAGTTAATATTCGTTATAGTCTGTGCAAAGTTAATTCTGTTTGTAATACTTGTTTTATTAGGTATTGGCATTAGTCAGTTTAATGGTAGTAGTAATAGTAATGTCCGATATTCCACCGAAATAATTTCATAATTTAAAGAAGTAAAAATACACTCTCTAAGAGACAAGAGAGTGTATTTTTTTAGTGAGAACATAGTAGAATTTAAATTGATTATTATTGTACAGTTACTATTTCTCCTTAGTATTATCATCGGCACAGCATAGGTCGAAAATTGCACGCCATGATTAATGTCAAAATTATCAATAGCTTTGATAAGACCTATACATCCTACTTGAAATATATCATCCACATACTCCCCTCTGTTGTTAAATCTTTGTATTATACTAAGAACTAACCTAAGATTACCGTAGATATATTGTTCGCGAGCATTTTCATCACCATCTAAAATTTTGTC
>JAISZW010000249.1 GCA_031284445.1 Candidatus Methanovirga basalitermitum
AATAGAGTAAAAAATTAAAATAATTACATATTTTCATTTATTTAAAAAAAATAATGATTACTTATCCATACAATTTAAAACGCATTGATTTTATAATATTAGATTTAAAATGAAGAAAACTTCGTTTTATTCGCAAAGTGAATTTAGAAAAATCTTTGATTTTCCGTTTCTAACTTAAAACAAGTTTTAAGTAAAGAAAGTCATAGACTTCTAATTGAACAAGTTCAATAAAGAACATTCATGATTAAAATTTATTTAAAAAATTAAAAACTTTTCCATAGTTACTATAGATGAAAATAGTAAAATAAAATATTTATATTATAATTAATATACTCTATTTTAACATAAATTATATTATATACTCTATTTTAACATAAATTATATTAACGAAAGAAGTTAACTAAGCCACTAAAATATAGAAAACTTAAAATGGTAATATGAGAAATAAAATTATTGTAATAGCTATTTTAGTGTTTGTAATAGCTATTAGTGGATGTATTAATTCAGATATGGACAGTATAAATCAAAGTATACCTAAATTAAATGATAATATAAAAAATGGTGATTTAAACTTTAATCTTGCTGTTGATGGATTAAATTCAAATAAAATTGCTAATGCAAATGCAAAAATAGAGTTAGCTATTGGAAATTTTAAAAATGCTAAAATTAACATTGAAGATATTAAAAGAACTTATAAAAATCTGAATAATACGAAATATGTTACTTACATTGATTTAATATCAAAGGAATTGGAGTTTAAGACTAATGCAACTTTAAGTCTACAATCAGCTATTCAAGTATATAGTGGTGAGAAAACAACATTTAATCGATATGTTGATAATGCAAATGATTATATGAAAAATGGAGTAGCTATTCAAATGGAAAGATATAAATTAGTTTTAAATAACCCAGATTTATTTAATCAATAATAATATTGTTCTCTTTTTATTTATTATTGGTAATAATTATTTAATTTAAAAATTTCAAGCAATGAATCTTTAGTTAAGAGGCAAATTAATGAGAAGTAAATGTCTAAAATGTAATGGAAAAGGGTCTATTGTAGCTAAAAGAAAGTCATGCAAAGCATGTGATGGAACAGGATTTGAAAACACCTTTGAAACAAAAAACCATTTTAAAGGAATTAATAGTAGTGCAAAAGCAAAATTTGACCTTGAGTCAGATAGTGATATCCCTTGTGAGGTTTGTAATGGAACAGGAAAAATTGATGTCCATAAAAAATGTGAAATGTGTAATGGAACAGGTGAATTAAATGTTTGTAGTAGATGTGGAAAAAGTGTTAATGAAGATAAAGACTTATGTGAAAGTTGTGTTAAAATAGTGAAAAAGGAGGAGGAGAAAATTAAAAAAGAAGAAGAAAAAATTAATAAAATTTTAAATGAAGAACAAAATGTCTATGTTTTAGATATTTTATCAGAAATAGAGGATTTAAAAAAAGGAGTAAGTTATAAGGGAAAGGTTAGTAGAGTAGAAAAGTATGGTGTTTTTGTTAGTTTAAATAAGGATGTGTGGGGATTATTGAGAGAGAAAAATCCTAAATATAAAGTTTCCGATGAAATACTTGTTAAAGTTTCTCAAATAAAAAAAGATAGAAGAGAAGTGGATTTACAGCATAGCCTTATTGTTGGAAAGTATAAACTTAAAACTTTAAAGAAGAACATTGCAAGATCTAAGATAGCTTCACTTGAAAACATCACAATTGGAAAAAATATAATGGTTCAAGGTGAAGTATTGCAAATTCAACAAACAGCAGGACCAACCATATTTACAATAACAGATGAAACAGGTATTACATGGGTTGCAGCATTTGATGAAGCAGGTACTCGTGCTTATCCATCTATTGATCTTGGTGATCTTGTTGAAGTTACTGGGGAACTTAATGAACATGGAGGCAAGACCCAAATTGAATCATCTTCAATTAAAGTTTTAGATGATAAAAAATCTGAAGAAATAAAGAAACTCATTGAAAGAGCATTGGATGAACGTGCAGAAGTAGAAGATACTGATCTCCTTGTTGAAAGTCCCATTTTAGAAAAATTGAAACCAAAGATGATAAAAGCTGCAAAAACTATTCGTAGAGCTATTTTAGATGGAAGATCTATTTTAATAAGGCACCATGCAGATGCAGACGGAATTTGCGCTGGAATTGCAGTAGAAAAAGCGGTTATCCCTTATTTAAACGAAATTAATCCAGATAAAGATGCTGAATGGCATTATTTTAAGAGAGCACCAAGTAAAGCTCCATTTTATGAACTTGAAGATGTTGTGAAAGATTTATCATTTGCATTAGAAGATCTAGAACGTCATGGTCAGAAATTACCATTGATAGTTCTTTTAGATAATGGTTCAACTGAAGAAGATATTTTAGCCTTGATGAAAGCAAAAATCTATGGCATTGAGATAGTTGTTATTGATCATCACTTCCCAGGGAAAGTGGTTGATGGTAAAGTAGAGGTGGATGAATTCGTGGATGTTCATGTAAATCCTTATATTGTTGGAGGAGACTCTCAAATAACAGCAGGATGTTTAGGATTTGAAGTAGCAAGAATGATAAATCCTGATGTGGCTGAACTAATTAAACATCTTCCTGGAATAGCTGTAATCGGAGATCATGCTGATTCTAATGAAGCAGAAGAATATATAGAAATAGCTATTGAAAAAGGATATTCTAAAGAAGATTTGAGGAAAATAGCTGAGTGTGTCGATTTTGAAGCATATTATCTCAGATTTATGAATGGTAGGGGGATAATGGACACGATTTTAGATGTTGATAACTTCGATAAACATGAAAAATTGCTAGATGCCCTATTTAAAGAGTATAGTAAAAGAGTGGATATTCAACTTAAAGCGGCTCTTCCTAATCTTAAAGAATGCAGACTAAATAATGGACTGATATTCAATGTTTTAGATGTTGAAAAATATGCCCATCGGTTTACATTTCCAGCTCCAGGTAAAACCTGTGGCTTTGTTCATGATGCAATAGTTAAAAAGTATGGTGAAGAAGAACCAATTTTAACCCTTGCTCATGGTCCTGATTTTGGAGTTGTAAGGGCAACAGAATCTGTAAACAAAAAATTCGGATTTAATCTTAATGAGGTTATTTGGGACTTGGTTGAGGAAATTCCAGAGGCAGGCATTGATGGTGGGGGACATGAATGTGCAGGTTCAATAAAATTCATCGAAGGACTTTCAAAAGAAGTATTAAGTAGTTTTTCAGATAAAATAGCTAAATTAAGCTAAATGTGGGAAATAGCTCAAATGAACTTTAGAATATCTTAATAATAATTTTAGAAAATATAGAATAATCTTGGTAAATCTATTATTTGAATTTGCTACTACTGATTTGAGGGAATTTAAACTGGTTTTCAGATGAAGATTTTGAGGCACCTTGTTAAAATATATTAAAAAAATAATTAAATTTTAAAAAATAATATTAAAATATTCAACTAAAAAAATAAATTTTAACACAATATGAAACACGACCAATTAATATGTTTTTGTTCATTTAAAGAGGGAATATTTTAAAGTGGGAAATATTAAAGAATTAAAATATATAATTAATACAATTGATTTTGTAGGGATAGAGAGAAAATAATGAAATCCGATAAACTAAGTTATGATCCCATATCAAATAAGCTGATTAAAGCAAATATATTAGATTTATCTATAAATGAAGTTTATCCTGCTAATCTTGTGATTGAAGATGGTGTTTTTAAACAAGTAATTCCAATATCTAACAAGGAAGAATTAGATTTTGAAGGAATATTAGTTCCAGGTTTCATTGACTCACATATCCATATTGAGAGTACACTTCTCACACCGTCTTCATTCGCTGAAGCAGTTCTTCCATTAGGAACATGTTCTGTAATAGCTGATCCTCATGAAATAGCTAATGTTTTAGGGGTTAAAGGAATTCAATTCATGATTGATGATGGAAATGAGGTTCCATTTGATTTTTATTTCATGGCTCCTTCATCTGTTCCAGCCACAACATTTGAAAGCTCTGGAGCTGTTGTTGATGAGAAAGATATTGCGAATTTGTTAAAAAAAGATGAAATCATTGGATTAGGTGAGGTTATGAACTTTCAAGGAGTTATTAACCATGAATCTTCCATCATCGATAAACTAAAAATAGCTAAATCCTTGAATAAACCTATTGATGGTCATGCTCCTAAATTAAGTGGTGATGATCTAAAAAAATACTTGAATTGGGATGATGATTTAGAAACATGTTTTATTTCAACTTGCCATGAATCCAGTAGTTTTGATGAAGCTACCCAAAAAAAGAATTTAGGCATGAAAATCATGGTTAGAGAAGGATCTTCTGCTAAAAACATGGAAGATCTTCTTATTTCAACTCATCCTATTTTTGATTTTTTAGTAACCGATGATATATCTCCAGAAGATTTAATTAAAGGACATTTAAATCTATTGGTTAGGAAAGCTATTGAATTAGGAGTAGATGAATATGAAGCTATTAAAATGGTAACTTTAAATCCTGCAAAACATTACAACTTAAATTCAGGTTTAATAGCTAAAGATAAAATAGCTAACTTCATTTTAGTGGATAATTTGATTGATTTAAATGTTAAAAAAACCTTTGTTCATGGGAAGTTAGTGGCAGAAAATGGTAAGATTCTATTTAAAATAAATAAATCAAAGATAATAAATAACTTTCATTTAACTGAAAAGAAGCCAGAGGACTTTGAGATTAATATTAGTTCGACTGGTTTAGATAGTGTAGAAGTCAATGTAATTGAGGTTTTAGATGGAGAATTAATAACTAATAAAATTCAATCAAGATTAGCCATTGAAAATGGAATAGTTAAAGAAAATCTTGCAAATGATATTCTTAAATTAGCTGTTGTTGAAAGATATGGGCATGGTAACATTGGGAATGGTTTTGTAAAAGGATTTAATTTAAAAGATGGTGCTATTGCTTCAAATGTTGCTCATGATTCCCACAATATAATAGTCGTTTCAACAAATAGCTATTATATGGCAGAGGCAGTTAACCTTATAAGAGAGAGTAAAGGCGGTTTAGCTATTGTTTCAGACACAAAAAAAAGAATATTGAAACTTCCTGTTGGTGGAATCATGACAAATGAGAATATAGGAAAAGTGGTGGAAGAAAAATTAGAACTTAACAATTTGACTGAATCCTTAGGTGTTAATATGAAATCTCCATTTATGACCTTATCTTTTTTAGCTCTTTTAGTTACTCCAAGTTTGAAACTATCTGATAAAGGGCTGTTCGATGTAGATAACTTTGAATTCATAGATGTTTTTGTTAAGAGATAGAAACCCATTATTTCTCTAAAGAAACAACGGTTACAATTATCATCTCACTTTCCAGATGGCGACATATAATTTCATTTACAACATCTCTCACTAAAAACTTAATTTAAAACATAAAAGACAAAATCTGGAGAAAGTATTGTTCTATAGGTCAGACAAATACCAATTAGTATTATAGAAAATTTCTATAAATCCAATATTTCAAAATTTTTAATTACTCTTTAAATTCAAAATAAAGAAGTTTTAATAAATATTGAGCTTCATCGATATTGATAAAAATGAAGTTAATAGAAATCCGCTATAGTAAACTGTAAATTTATTTTTTCAAATCATTACCTTAACTAATTTGTCATGACAATAGATTCAGATGATTTAGTTTCATGAAGAATTAAATTTCTGCTATTATGTCATTACATTGTCTTATTAACCTTGATTTGTCTTCTGTTTATTCTTTCCTTTGAAATAAAATTCTACAAAATAGAAAGAACTGTTTACTTTACAGTAAATAAAACTTATCCTAAATCCTGATTTAGCTCAGCGATTTATTTTTTCACAATGAAATTTTTTTGCAATATATGTTTTACATTTGTAATCTTTTCCAAGTCCAGGAACAGGAGTATAATATGGCTGTGGAACATTTCCTTTAATTTGAATAATGAATGCTTCTTGGAAATGTTTAAAATCATCTTTTAATGATGGATATTTCTTTTTAAGATTTAAGCTCTCTATCGAATTTTTAGTATAAAAAAAATTTTCTGAAATATTCATACATTCATAGGGTGTTAGAAATTAAGTGAATTTCCAAGCATTATCCATCCTTATTTCATATCATAACTCATTTTACACATCTTTAAATCTAAAAGTACATTATAATTAGTCATGAAAATAAAAATAAATCTGGCATTAATTATTAGGGTGTTAGATTTTTGACAAAAATCGAAGCATGAACAAATCTATTTCATCATGTTTTAAGGTTTTAATCATGCTGTTTTCTAAAAGTACATTTTTATATGGGATGTTAAATTAAAA
>JAISZW010000266.1 GCA_031284445.1 Candidatus Methanovirga basalitermitum
AGGTTTATCAATTATTAATCTTAATTATAATTATAAAATTCTTTAAATCAAATTTAAATAAATTATATTAGATATTAATATTTTATAAAAATGACAAACTTTTCCATAATGACTATAATTGATATTATTTTTTTAATATTAATTGATATTATTTGTTTATTTAGAAAAATAAGTTATATAGATTTTATAATTAAATAATTAAGTATTTTAAAACGAATTAAGAAATTTATCAAATTCTAAACTGTATTTAATCATAACAAATTTAATTTTACAATACACTATATAAATTATAGTAAATGTGATAAAACATTTTATGTTTCTCTTAATAATTTTATAAATAGTGTAACTAAGGATAAAATTGGATCGGATGATAAAACTGAGAAGGATACATGCTGTATATGGGTTATTTCCCGATAAAATCGCTAGAATAATGGATATAACTGAAAAATGTCTCAGTTAACCATATATTTATTTATTTACTAATTTAATTGAAAAAGAATTAGATGGACTCAATATTCTGATGAATTGGTAATTTTACCTCAAAACTTTAAAAGATATGGTAAAATTCGTCAGCACCTTCAAAAAAAAGAAAAATGACTGATATTACTATTGTGAATATGTTTAAGATGAAAAATATTAAGATTTCAGGTGATATAGTCATTGATGAGGTTTATTTAGACATGATGCGAAATAAGAAATATTTGGTCTCTATAATTATCATGATGTTTGATATGCCTATTGCAATAGCAAATAATGGAAACTCGTAAAACAGAAATTATGGAAACATTTTTTGATTTTGCATTTAGAAGGTCATGAGTTTAAGTTCTTAACAAATGATATGCTTAAAATTTATGAGTCTATAGCTAAAAATAAAAATGTTCCACACCAGCAATGTATTTTTCATTCAAAAGTATAATTGGCAAATTCATCTTCGATGAGGTTAAAAAGACAAAAAAAATATGATTATAATGATCAAATTTGGTTTTATAGCTTGTTCACTAAATTTAAGGAGATTTTAAGAGAGATTGATCATGAAAAAGCTGTTAGGAAGAAAGAAATTTTCGTGGAGAAAAATGATGGTTTGTTTAAAAGGCGAATTGCCCAATATTTTTGCTAAAATCATGGTCATTTAAATAATAGGTTTGAAAAACTAACTACTCATACTAAAGAAGAAAATTTGGATAGAACTTCTAATAAATGCGAAACTTTTAATAGTTTACCTCAAGTTAGGCATTTAAAAAATAATTCTAAAGATCTTAAGTCTTTACTCTATTGTTTGGTTTCTATTGTGAAAAATTATGTTCCTATATTATAGGACTTTGAAAAACAGGCTCAAATATCAACATTACCCATGCTAAATTTATAGTGCCGTGGTTTTTATGGAAGACGATTCTAAATTAAGAACATTTTTAGCTATTGATATAGATGAAAACTTAATAGCTAATATCTTAGATATTCAAAGAGAATTCAAATCAACGAAAGCTGATGTTAAGTATGTTTCAAAGGAAAATCTACATTTAACTCTTAAATTTTTTGGTGATGTTGATGAGTCCATGCTTTCAAAAATATCTAAGGTTGTTAAAGAAACGTTACTTGGTTTTAAACCTATTAAATTGGATTTTAGTGGTTTAGGAGCTTTTCCAAGTGATAATCATGTTAACGTGATATGGATTGGCGTCTTTGAGAATAATGAACTTTTAAATTTAGTGAATAGATTAAATAAAGGCTTTAATGGTTTAGGATTTAAAGAGGAGAAGAATTTTAAATCTCATTTGACAATTGGTAGAATGAGAAATTCAAGGAATAAAAATGAAGTTAAAGATATAATCCACAATTTTAAAGGTTTTGAAGTGGGTGTTATGGAAGTTTTTAAGTTATCTTTGAAAAAAAGTGATTTAACTCCAGCTGGACCAGTTTATTCAGATTTAGAAATATTTGAGTTTAATTTAAAAAAATAGTGTTTGATAGCTTGCTGATTTGATACTAATGCCTGAATTTTATATAAAGTGGTCTTTTGACTATTATCTCATTAATCATTGATTTCAATTATTCTTATATCCTTGAATGTCTTAAAGTCTTGTCAAAACTTACAATTTCTTTAATTTAGTTGTCTATCATGAAAACATAATAAAGGTTATCAAAGAAACTAATTTTATTAGCAGTAGTTATTCTCAATTTTTTTCATGATATTCAAATATTACCATTTGGCTTATTATTAATTCTCTATGCTTTATTTTTTACCATATCTCTTTAATTTTCATAGAACTTTGCTTTTTAACATACAGATTGATTAAATAGCTTGTTTCTAAGAATATCATAGATATTTAAACTTCTATTCCATTAAAATGTATTTTATATTTTAGTTTCTCAACATCGACGGTATCTTCGATATCTGTAAATATTATCATTTCTTCTAAACTCTTTGTTCTGTATATTAACTTTTAACAATTTGTCATTTATTCTTAATTTTTCTTTGTTAGTTTCTATATTTCTAATGCCTTGTTATATAAATCGGTTTATGATTTGATTTTCGGTTGTGCTTTCTGCTATTTTAGTTACCTTTTTAAATGTTGGGATGGATGTAAGTAGTCATCCAAGTAATCTAAAAACATTTCATTTTTTAAAATCTCATTATCATTTATATTGAATAGTTTGTACCCATTAATAATATTATCTTTAATATTTTTACCTATTTTTAAAATTTTAATGTTGTCTTCTTTAAAAACATGATAAATAAATTTTTCAGGTGTTTTAAATCTTCTTTCTCTTTTTTCAATTAAGAATCCATCTTCTAAGAAGACATTTTCATGAATAGATGTAAATTGTTCAGATGCTTTTTTATACCTAATCTTTGGACCAACATTTTTCTCATATTTTCCAAGAGTCCATGTATCAAATTCTAATGTTAGAATAGCTATTTCTTTTTCATCACTCCAATAGCTATTTTTAACAATTGTAAATTCTATTTCTTCTAATTTTTCTTTCAACGAATCTGATGTTTTTTTAAGTTGAGGATAAATATTATCGATTGGAATATCTGGAATTTTAAATGAAATAAAGATTATTTTGGTTTGTCTGTCTTTAATTTGATTTAGAATATCTTCTATTTGACATCTTTTTTCAAGTGGGAAGAAGTAAGCTTCTTTTGGATTTTTCATATAGTTTCTGGATGCAAAAATGAATTCATTTAATTTTTCTTCTGTAAGTGAAGCAGCAACATTCCTGTTTTTATCTGTTGGATCGATGAATATTAAACTATCTTTAAATGATTTAGTAATATTATAGTTTTCTAAGTTGATAGTTGTCTCCTCCGTCCAGTTACTTGATTCTTTTAATGTATTTTCAAAAGAGCCATATTTTAATATTAATAGTTCACATAGATATCCAGCAAATCCTCCTGTTTTAAATTCAGAACCGTAAACCTTTACTTCTTTCATGAACTTTTTAAGTAAAAGAACTTCATCTTTTTGATAATTTTTAAGGTTTTTGATGATGTATTTTGTATGTAAGGTTGTTCTATCAACAGCAGATTTCATTTGGGATGTTTTTTCAATATAGTATGCTGGAACAATATCTATACTGTAACCTTCAAAGGAAATTTTTAAATATGGATGTGAAGCATATTTTTCAGTAGCTATTCCATTTAAAACCTCATTACAGTAGTAAGCTAACTTCAATCCTTTCTCTTTAAGTTCTTCTACATTGACATCAATGGGAAATGTTATGAAAATATCAATATCAGCACTCCCAGAAAGCCATGTGTCTTTAGCTATTGAACCAGTAAGCTGTACTTTAACTTCATAATCTTCTTTAATAGCTTTTTCTTCGATTACTTTAATGATTTTATCAACAATAACTTTAATTCTATTTTTTTCATTTTGGCTTGGTTTTATTCTTTTTAAAATATCTTTATAAATCATTTATAATCACTGAAACAGTTAAAAATTATAATTAAAAATTTTTAAATAAATTAGTGTTAAAACATTATTTACAAGCTAAAATATCCTTAGTTTTTAAAATATCATCCAAATCATTCATTGATTTTTGTTCAGTTTTGGTTTACGATCTTTATTAGGTTTTGGTAAAAGAGTTATTATATTCTCCTTCATTCCAAGGATTTTCTAAACATGTATGGTGTTGATCTTTTTATTGAAGCTAATTTATCAAGATTCTATCATGTTAAATCCAATTGCTTTAAATTTAAAATAAAATAGTTTTTTGTAGATTTTTATATTTTTTTCAGCATCCATAAGTTGAATAATTTCATCTAATGAAAGATAATTCCTTGATTTTAAATTTTCTAAACACATATAGTAGTATATATTAATATTAAGGAGTATATAAACTTTACTCTAAATATTTTATTGGTGCCAAGATAAAACAAATTTACAATTCATTATAATAGCCTATTAAAATAAGATGCAATCAAAAAATAAAGAAATATGAAAATTGTGAATATAAGATAAATGCTGTTTAAGATAATATTCGCCAATGAAAAAAGAAATTGTGGAAGTTATTGTATGATATGGCGAAAAGATATTTAGTAAAAACTGAAGAAAATCCACTTACAGAGCGAAATAGAATAATAGCGAAGAAAAGATATATTTATAATAATAGGAAGAATTTTTAAAAGAAAACAATGAAATAAAGAAAATTTTTGATTTGTTATCGAAGATAACTTAGGAAACGAAAAACAAGCTTTTCTAAGTTGCCTTTGGCAATAAATCTTTGATTTTCCGTTTCTAATCTTAAAAATAAAAAATTTTTAAAGTAAAGAATAATTATAGGAAAAATTCCTTAGGTTGACAACATTGAATACTAAGCCACAAATTTTATAAGCAATTAAAAACAGACTTATAAATATTATATTTAAATTAGTTAAATATTAAAAATCATCTCATTTATGATAATCTTTGAGAAGATAAAAACTTAATATTTATTATTAAATAATATAGTTAGACATATATTTTTTGGCAAAATATTTGTTTTAATTCTTATTTAAAATATTAAACTCAAAATTATAAGTACTATTTAATATAAAGAATAATTAGATCTTTGTTTAATAATTTAGTAAATATTAAATATTTATTTAAAAAATAATAATTTTTAATTTTAATGGTAATATTTTGATTT
>JAISZW010000027.1 GCA_031284445.1 Candidatus Methanovirga basalitermitum
ATGCATCTTTTTTTCTCCTTTAATAAAAAATTGATTACATTATAAGATGTAATCATTATCCTACTATCTATTATTAAGTATTTAAACTTTATTATTACTTAAATGTTGTGAAATTAATATATTTTCAAATAATTTTTCTTTAGGAATTGGTTTTTTAATAAAACCTAAGTCTATTTCAACATTCATGAATTCCATGACATTATTAATATATTCTTCATTTAAACCATAATTAAATTTAATATCTTTAAGAGATTCTTTTTCAACAGAAACATTTTTAACTATTGTGTCTGGTAGGAGAGTTGATGTTTCATCAATATTTTCAAGAATGAACTTAGTAGCATTTTCATGAATATCTAATATAGTTTTAAGAATTGGTCTTTTATTTTCTATAAAATTTTCTCTTGCTACAACAACACAGCATGGATGATCAGGAAGAATATCTTTAGATGAGGCAATTTCAACACCTGAACC
Source organism: Candidatus Methanovirga basalitermitum (assembly GCA_031284445.1). Taxonomy (GTDB): domain Archaea; phylum Methanobacteriota; class Methanobacteria; order Methanobacteriales; family Methanobacteriaceae; genus Methanovirga; species Methanovirga basalitermitum. The sequence continues at coordinate 472 of JAISZW010000027.1, forward strand.
ATCTTCAACAGGAATTGTTACATAAGGCTCATAGGAACAAATAGCATCAAGTTTTCTTGTTCTTAAAGCATTTATCATAGAAGCAACATTTGAATCAGAAATTGAAACATTATCCTTAGATATTCCATTTTTTTTAAGAGCATAAGTTAACAACATATTCTGTATTGAAGAAGTTCCAGGTGTAGCTATTCTTTTCCCTCTTAAATCACTTATCGATGCAATATTTGAATCATCACTTGCAACAATTCCACTACCCTCATTTTGAACTGAAGAAACAATTTTAACTGGAATTCCCTTAGAAATGGAAGATATTACTGGTGTTATTCCCACATAACCAATATCAATATGCCCACTAGCCATTGCAACCATTAAATTCCCACCATTACTAAATTCAAAAAGGTTAACTGATATATTATTATCCTTAAACCAATTCTTAGCTTGAGCAACGAACAATGCAGAATCATGATCAGAAGGCAGATAACCTATATTCACAACATTGCTGTTAGAATTATCATGATTATTAAAAAGAGTAGTGACTACTAAAGCAAAAAGAATTATTAAAATAATACAAATAGCTTTAATGGATCTATTTTTCATGAATATCAGTGAACATTAAAAAAAAATTAGATGCAGGAGATGATGAATTGTAAATAATCTTTTAAACATGCTGAATACTAAGTCTAATTATACTCAAGCATTAATAAATTAAATTATAATAATTCACTTCTCAAATCAATTGTATCCTTTAGATCTGGTCCTGTTGAAATTATTGTAACTGGAATATTTGTAGCATCCTCAATCTCAGATATGAAATTTTTAATTTCAACAGATAAAGTAGAGTAGTCCTGTGTTCTTTCACAAGCAGGATAAAGTTTATCAATGCAGGTTAAGGCAATTTGAGTTGCTCCATTAATCATACAGGCTTCTTTAGCTAAATCCATATCAAATTCTCCAACTCTTCTTTTTCTACCAGTAACGGTTCCATATTCTTCAATACCTTTTTTTTCAGCTATTTCCTGATCCAACTCTGTGGGAAAAGGACCTTCTCCAACACGAGTTATATATGATTTGAAAACTATAATCACATCATCAATTTTTGTTGGACCTATTCCTACATCAGCAGCAAAGGTACTTGCAGTAGTATCTTTACTTGTAACATAAGGATAAGTTCCATAGTACAGAGAAAGACCAAAACCTTGAGAACCCTCAATGAATATTTCCTCACCATTTTCTAAAGCATTGTTAACTTCTAAAGGAACATCTGTTATGAAATTTTCAAGTTCCAAAACATCTTTAGCCATTTTAGCTGTTCTTAAAACTCTATCAGAGTTAGCGGGACCACAACCAGTCCCAGTACTTCCAATTTTTTTAAATAAGTGTTTTGAACCCTTATCTCGGTCTCTATGTTCCAATTCAATCATAGAACATCTATAATCCATTTGAGTTCTATTTTTAATGTCATATTTATCAAGATATTCCAATTCATGGAAAAATACATCTTTATCAACCAAAACACCAGCACCTATAAGCAATTTTGAATCTTTGTTAAAAAATCCAGAGGGTGTAAGTCTTAATCCATATTTTTCACCGTTAAATTCAACAGAGTGTCCTGCATTCGGTCCAACACCAGCACGGGCAATGATATCTGGCTTATCTTTATCACAAAGGTAAGTAATACATTTACCTTTGCCCTCATCTCCCCAAGCTCCTCCAACTAAAATACTACAAGTCATTTATATCCCTTTTATAAAAGCAAAACAATTGCTTAATATAAATTTTAATTCACAATATCATATTTAATACAAACTATATTTTACAATTTATCTTTTATTAATGTTTTCATGTTTTATAACTTATTCATCAAATAAGAATTAAATTTTGGTTAAATAATCATACGACAGAAAATGTCAGTAATGTCATTATTGTTAAAGGTTTCGACTATTATATTATATTCATTTACAAAGAAAACAGATGGTGTAAATTTTTGTGGAGTTTTCATAAAATTTTTGAATATTATTTATAAATATAGTATATAACTTATTTTTTTGCAAATGTTTATATATTAATATATTTATAATAATTGTCATGATAAAGAAATCTGAACCTAAAGTACTAAAACACATGACGATGAAAGAATTAAACAAGCATATTCGTCATATTGAGAGTGTTGCGAAAAATGTTGTTC
>JAISZW010000033.1 GCA_031284445.1 Candidatus Methanovirga basalitermitum
ATTTTTGTAATTATGAAAATCGAAGATTTTCAGTAATTAAAGGATTATTGGAGTATTTAGCTCTCTTTGGGAAATGAAGTAATATAAGGAAAAACTCCACAATTTTTTACAGGCTCTTCTCTCATTGTTTTCATATCTATGAAAATATCAAATCTTTAATACTGCAATTACTGAAAATCTTCGATTTTTGGTAATCAAGATGCATTCTATCTTTTTCAACTATTACTGGATCAAAATCGTTAAATATAAATGGTTGTAAAGACAAACTACTTATATATGTGGGTTTTATGGTTATCATGCTTATATTTATTGTCTCACACCTATTTAAAGATTTGCATTGGTTTTAAACATTATTCTAAATTAGTACAAATGTTATTGCAAAATCCACAAAATTTTTCCTCTATCATGTTGATTTTTTACAGTATCAATAATTTCAACAAAAACACATTATAAACATTTAAAAATAAAAAATATTTTAAATTAAATATTAATAAGATAAATAATATTTATACAACTCATATTATTTAAATTTAACTATTTTAAAACTTTAAAAAGAATGATAAAATAAAAATAATAAAGAAAAAAGAAAACAAAGAAATAAAAGGAAAAATTCCTTAAGTTGACATAGTTGATTAAAAATAGTAATATTTATATATGATGAACTACATATTCATAGTATACATATAATTAGTATTCAATGAACTATTAGTCTTATTGATGATGTGAAAATCTCACTTTTTCTTATTATTTTCATGTTTAGAATTAAGTATATATTGAAGAGTATTTAGAAGATAATAAATATTTTGATACTTTTTTAAGAGGTGATAGAATAAGCGATAATTATTTATTAGTTAATCATTGTTTATTTTTTGCTTTAATGTTTGGGTGTCAGAACAACTGTCTTCTTGTCATGCATTAAATCAAAAAATAGGAGAATTGGATAATTGAATTTTAATTATTTTGATAAATTATATATTAATTCACATGTAAAAGAATTAGCTAAAGTTAATAATAGTGGAGGAGATTATATAGATAATGTTTATATGTGGCACACATCACTTATAGATGACCCCCCATACATTAGCTTAGCTATATTCTTTAACTATTGTTCACTTGGTTGTGTAACATGTTGTAATCGTTTATTATTATCTGGAAGCGGTGGTTGTACTCCGTTTCATTTAAGTGATATTGATAATCATAAAGACCAGATCGATAGTATAACAATCGTAGGAGGAGAACCATTTGCTCAGGATTTAACTAACATTCGTAATATTTTACAACATACTAAAGATCTTGGTTTAAGGACTAACGCTCTTACAAATGGTTTACATCTTTGGGAGCCTGAAGTACGTAAATTGTGGCCATTAATCGATCATATCAACCTTCATGTGACAGAAGAATTTTTGGCACTTGGTTTATATGATAGAGTTGATGAGTTGCCTTTTGATGTTGATTATAATGTTATTTGGCATCCTAATAATATTCCGTTTGTTTTAGATTGTATGGGTTTATTAGATGGTGATAAGTTTTTTATTAAGAAAGATTTTATGTTTGGTGGGGAAAAATATATTCCAACTAAAATTTAATTTTTATTTTCTTATTTTTTTATTTTTAGCTATTAATATGAATAGGATTCCTTTTTGGTGATGACCCTTTAACTACTGATGTTTTCGTGTATATGGGATGGGAATGTTAATAGTTCTTTTAAAGACAATGCATGGTTAGTTCCTTGCAGACATCATTGGTGTCATTTTATCATATTTTTTCCAGACTTTACCTTTTATGATTAAAATTAAGTTTTTTAAGAAGGATGTAGTAAGTGAAACTATGTGTCACTATTTGGGAAATTAGATGATATTGTAACCATTCGTCTTCTTTTAGAGAAAGATATTGTTCTTCTTGTTTTCTCTTTTGTATCTAATCAAATAATGACTTTTTGTGATACATTCTAAATCGTTAGCAAATAAAGACAGGTTATTATCTGGATTCTATCTTTAAAGAATTAATTTCTCTTTTTTTAATACTTTAATTTTATCATATATTTCATCAGTTATTAAACTTTTTAATGATTTTGTAGCTATATCCTTGTTGCATTTTTCATCTCAGCCACATATTCTTGGATATGTTGTTTTGAATCAACACCATGTTCTTCAATTATTTTAACTACAGCACTACCAACAATAACTCCATCAGCTATTTTAGCTATTTTTTTAGATTGCTCAGGAGTGTTTATTCCAAATCCTACGGCTATAGGAACATTAGTAACACTTTTTATTTCATAGATGATTTCGTTTAGGTCAGTTTTAATTTCATTTCTAACACCAGTCACACCCATTGATGAAACAAGATATATAAAGCCAGTAGCATCTTTAGCTATCATTCTTATCCTATCTTTCGAAGTCGGAGCTATTAAAGAGATTATATCGACATTGTAATTTTTTGCATTTTCTGAAATCTCATCTTTTTCTTCATAAGGCAAGTCAGGGATTATTATTCCATTAACTCCAACATCATAACATCTTCTAAAGAATTTCTCATATCCATAGAAGAAAACTGGATTTATGTAGGTAAGAAAAACTAAGGGAATATTTGATTCTTTTCTTAGATCTTCCACTATATCAAATATATCATCGGTATTAATATTGTTGGATAATGCTCTTATGTTTGCATTTTGAATAACTGGTCCTTCAGCTATTGGATCTGAGAAGGGTATTCCTATCTCTATTATGTCTGCTCCAGCATCCTCCATTGATATAATGTATTCTACAGTTTTTTCTTTTGAAGGATCTCCTCCTGTTAAAAAGCTTATAAATACTTTTTCATCTTTAAAAGCTTCTGTAATTTTACTCAATTAAATCTCCCCATTTTTAGCTATTTTATAGTTTTTAGAAGCCTCTGTAATTTTACTCAATTAAATCTCCCCATTTTTAGCTATTTTATAGTTTTTAATTGATTCAACATCTTTGTCTCCCCTTCCAGAAAGGCAGACTACAATAATATCATCTTTTTTCATTTTTTTTGCTATTTTTATAGATTGAGCTATAGCATGAGCACTTTCAATGGCACAAATAATGCCTTCTTTTCTTGCTAAATATTCAAATGCTTTAACAGCTTCTTCATCAGTAATAGGCACATATTCTGCTCTTTTTATATCATTGAGATATGCATGTTCAGGTCCAACTCCAGGATAATCTAAACCTGCTGAAATTGAATATACTGGTGCAATTTGACCATAATCACCTTGACAGAAGTAAGACTTCATTCCATGAAAAATTCCAACTTTGCCTTTTGTAATAGAGGCAGCATGATACTTGCTATCAACACCCATTCCTCCAGCTTCACATCCAACTAATCTGACTTTTTCATCAGAAATGAAATTATAAAAAGATCCAATGGAGTTACTACCACCACCAACACAAGCAATAACTACTGAAGGAAGTTTATCCTCTATTTCAAAAAGTTGTTCCTTTATTTCTTCACTAATTATACTTTGAAAGTCACGAACAATCATTGGAAATGGGTGAGGTCCCATTACAGAGCCTAAAACATAGTGGGTGTCATTAACTCTTTTTGACCATTCTCTCATTGTTTCATTAACCGCATCCTTCAAGGTCCTTGTTCCACTACACACAATATTTACTTTAGCTCCTAATAACTCCATCCGATAAACATTAAGTGTTTGACGTTTAATATCTTCTTCACCCATGAAAATTTCACATTCCATGTTTAGTAAAGCAGCTGCTGTTGCTGTAGCTACGCCATGTTGACCTGCACCTGTTTCAGCTATTATTCTACTTTTACCCATCTTTTTAGCCAATAGAATCTGACCAAGAACATTATTAATTTTGTGAGAGCCTGTATGATTAAGATCTTCTCTTTTTAAATATATTTTAGCCCCACCTAAGTCTTTAGTCATGTTTTCTGCAAAATATAAAAGAGATGGGCGACCAGCATATTTATCAAGTAAGAATTGCAGCTCTTTTTTAAATTCAGAATCGTTTTTATAAAAATTATATTGTTCTTCTAAATTTAAAAGCTCATTCATCAATGTTTCAGGAATATATTGTCCACCGTATATTCCATATCTTCCATTGTTTGTCTGATTTAGCTTACCCACATTATTCACCTCATTTAACTTCTTCATTATTTTAGCTATCTTTTTAGAACTTTTAAAACCATTTTCTTCTGCTCTGGAACTTAAATCTACAGCAAAAGGCTTAAACTTTACTGCTTTTTTGATATTTTCACTACCTATTCCTCCAGCTAAAAAAAATGGTTTTTTGATATTTCCTATTGTTTTCCAATCAAAAGCTTCACCTGATCCTTTTCCATTATCTAATAATATATAATCAACATTAGAATTTTCCCATTTTTTAATATCCTCTTCATTACTTTCATCTTTATTTTTCATTTTAATTGCTTTGATAATCTTAACATTATTATTAAATTCTTTCAGTTTGTCTACAAATTCTTCATCCTCATCACCATGAAGTTGTACAATATCAACAATATCATTTTCTATAAGATAAAAAATATCTTCAATATGATGGTCTATGAAAACCCCAACAGCTAAAATATCTTCATCCAAATCATCTTTAAATTTTTTAGCATCCTCAAAGCTGATTTTTCTTTTGCTCTCTGCAAATACAAACCCCACATAGTCAGGATGATATTTATTAACAAGTTCTATATCTTCATCTCTTTTTAATCCGCAGATCTTGATTTTAATGTCTTCTTTCATTATCTCGTACTCAAAACAATATAATCTATATTAGAGATTTTAAATTTTCAATAGCTATTTTTTTATCTTTACTTTTCATAAGAGACTCTCCAATTAAAACAGCATCAACATTATTATCATTAAGAATTTTTACATCTTCAGGAGTAGATATTCCACTTTCAGAGACAAGTATAATCTTTTCTCTCATCTTTTTTGGAATATGTTTTTCTAAATTTATAGTATTTTTAATATCTACTGTGAAATCTTTAAGATATCTATTGTTGATACCGATTATCTTCGCTCCAGCATCAATAGCTATTTTAATATCATTTAATCTGTGAGTTTCAACCAATGGAGAGATATTCAGGTTATAAGAAAGTTCTATATAATTTTTCAGTTGATTAAGATTTAATATAGAGCTTATTAAAAGTATGGCGGAGGCACCTAACAATTTAGATTCGTATATCATGTACTCATCAATTATGAAGTCTTTTCTAAGAACTGGAAGGTTTACCTTCTCTACAACACTAGAAAGATAGGTATCACTACCTTTAAAGAACTTTGGTTCAGTTAAAACTGAAATAGCTGATGCTCCTGCACTTTCATATTCTTTGGCTATTTTTACAGGATCAAAATCTCTACAAATAATTCCTTTGGATGGTGAAGCCTTTTTAACTTCACAAATAAAGGATATATCATATTTTCTTAGATTTTCTTCAAATAAGTTATCTTCAATTTTATTATCTATTCTATTTTTTAAATCTTCAAGTGACAGATTATTTTTTTTATTTTCTAATATTTTTTTGCTATGCTTTAAAATTTCATCTAAAATCATGAAAAAAACCAATTATAATAAATTTGATAATGTTTTTTAAAAAATAAATATTCTTAAAATTAAATAAAATTCTAATTAATCAAGATAAATATTTTTATAATATAAGGGTATGTAAAAAAGTTATTTGGAAAAATTGACTGAGGGTGTAAATTTTTGTGGAGTTTTTCTAAAATTTTCAAGTTTATTTATAAAATCTCCGATTTTTTACTATTTATAAAATCTTTGATTTTATAAGTTTAAAAATCTCCGATTTTTTACTATTTATAAAATCTTTGATTTTGTAAGTTTAAAAATCTCCGATTTTTTACTATTTATAAATAAAAGTAAATTTTTCCAAATAACTTGCACTTTCCTACAGTCTCATGGTAACCATAAATTTAAATAATTTAATAGTTATTAATTATAACTAACAATTTAAAATTTTTTAATAACATATAAAATCGTTTTAAAAGATAAAATGAAAATCACCTATCAAGATAAGAAGAAGAATGTAATAGAGGTAATTCCTGAAACTCTTGATGATTTATGGCATCTATCACATATTGTTGAGAAAGGAGATCATATATCATCTAAAACTACAAGAAGAATTCAGAATACAACTGGAGATAAGATTAGAAATGATAGTGGTGTGAAAAAAATTTTTCACCTGCAAATAGAACTTGAAAATGTTAACTTTCATATTTTCACAGGTAAACTTCGTTTAACTGGTTATATAACAAAGGGTCCTGAGGATTTAATTCCTCTTGGTTCATCACATACAATAGAAGTAAAATTAAACACTCCATTGAAAATCGAAAAATTAAAATGGAGTGGATGGGTTTTAAAACGTCTTAATAAAGCAATTGAATCATCAAAGAAGTTATTTGCAATTATTATCTCAATTGAAGATGATGTTGCAGATATTGGTCTTATGAGACAATTTGGTATAGAGTACTATGGTCCAATCATTGGAAATATTTCAGGGAAAAGGATTGTGGATAAAAATAGAACTAAAAGTATAATAGATTTCTATCAAAATATCGTTAAGGCAATAATCAAATTTAATAAGATTAATACAATAATTGTGGCAGGACCTGGATTTGTAAAAAACAGTTTTTACTCTTATTTAAGTGATAATTATCCTGAAATAGCTAAAAAATCTATTTTAGAAAGTACTGGGGCTGGTGGAAGATCAGGAATTCAGGAAATATTGAAGAAAGGAACTCTTGAGAAAATAAATTCTGAAAATATAATAGCTATTGAAACATCAAAGGTTAATGAAATTCTTAAAGAAATAGCAATATCACCATCCAAAATTGTTTATGGAAAAAAAGATGTTGAAACAGCTATTGTATCTGGTGCAGTTAAAAATTTATTGGTTTTAGATAACATTGTAAGAAGTGAGAATTTAGAGGAATTAATGGACTTAGTTGAGAATATGGGTGGTGAAGTTACTGTTATAAGTAGCCAACATGAAAGTGGAAAGCAATTAGAATCACTAGGTTCAATAGCTGCAAAATTAAGATTTTAAATATTTGTGGGTGAAATATCCAACTGTTGTGTAATGGGTATGTTTTTTTTTTTTTTTTTTTTTTTTTAAATGAATTTTTTTATAAATTTATAAATAAAGTAATTAAAATTACTCTATTATAAATATCATAATTATAGTCATTTTGGAAAAGTTTGTCATTTTATAAAATATTATATCCAATATAATTTATTTAAATTTGATTTAAAGAATTTTTATAATTATAATTAAGATTAATAATTGATAAAC
>JAISZW010000035.1 GCA_031284445.1 Candidatus Methanovirga basalitermitum
GAACAACATTTTTCGCAACACTCTCAATATGACGAATATGCTTGTTTAATTCTTTCATCGTCATGTGTTTTAGTACTTTAGGTTCAGATTTCTTTATCATGACAATTATTATAAATATACTAATATATAAACATTTGCAAAAAAATAAGTTATATACTATAATATAAAATATTTTGAAAAACATTCAAGAAAAAAAGTTGATCTATTGGCTATAACTTTTAACAAAAAAGATAATTTGTCTGAATTCAAAGAATTAAATTAAGTTTATTATATTATTACATATACGTGATAAATGTCTTCTATAATTGTTTTAAGAGTAAAAAATAACCGTTGTCTAACCATGATTCGCATGGTACCTAAAAGGTTACACAAATTAAAATTTTAGTAAGCTTTATATACTACACATTAAAAACTAATTAATATGAAATTAAGGTTATACCATTAATTTCAAAGGTGTGATAAAAAATGTCTTTAATTAAACGTCTAAAATCTCTCTTTGGAGGAGACAATCAGGATGTAATTAAGAATGAATCTGTTAAGGAAGCACCTGTTAACAAAGATATTAATTCTAAAGACGAACGTTCTTCCACAGATAAAATTACAGAAGAAAAGACTGGTTCTTCTGTTACTCAAAATTCTACAACACCTAAGTCTAAAGAGTCTGTTAAAACAGGATCTAAAAAAGGAGCTGTTAAAAAAGATTTAGTTTCTAAGGCAGAACCTGTTAAAAAAAGTAATTCTAAATCTGTTGAGGTTGTAAATGAGGAACCATCTTCAGAAAAAGAGACAAAAGAAAACGATTCTAAAGATAAGGATAAAGTAGCTGTTGAAGAAAAAGATAAAGCAGAAGAAAAAGATAAAAAAGGAGATAATATGACTTTATTAGAAGAAAATTTAGTGATTAAACCAGAAAGTGTTAATAGAGAATTTACACAGTTGTTTGTTGATGCAGGTATTGATAGTGTAGAACATTGTTTCCAATGCGGTACATGTAGTGGAGGATGTCCTTCAGGAAGAAGAACTCCTTATAAAGTAAGACAAATTGTCAGGAAATGTTTAATGGGCTTAAAAGATGATGTAATATCTGATCCATCATTGTGGATGTGTACAACTTGCTACACATGTCAAGAAAGATGTCCAAGAAGTGTTAAAATAGTTGAAATCATCAAGTTAGCACGTAATGAAGCTGTTAAGGCTGGATTCATGGCTCCTGCTCACAGAGCATCAGGATCATTTGTTATAAAAACTGGACATGTTGTACCAATTAACGATGCTACTAAAATATTAAGGAAAAAAGTTGGATTGTCTGAATTACCACCAACAACTCACTCCGATGCAGAAGCATTAGAAGACATAAGAGCTATTTGTAAAGCAACTGGATTTGATAAATTAATTGGTTATAATATGGAAACCAATGAATTAATGGAATAATTTTTAAGGAGATTTAAAAATGGAAATTGCATACTTCTTAGGTTGTATTATGAACAATCGTTATCCTGGAATCGAAAAAGCAACAAGAATCTTATTTGATAAATTAGGTGTTACCCTTAATGATATGGAAGGAGCATCCTGTTGTCCTGCTCCTGGTGTTTTTGGTTCATTTGATAAAAAAACATGGGTTTCAATAGCTGCTCGTAACTTAGCTATTGCTGAAGAGATGGCTTCTGATTTAATGACTGAATGTAATGGATGTTTTGGTTCATTATTTGAAGCTAATGAAGAATTACAGCATGATGCATCACTTAAAGATGAAGTAAATGAAGTTTTATCTGAAGTTGGTAAAGAATATAATGGTTCTATTAATGTTAGACATTTTGCTGAGGTTTTATACAATTCAATTGGTATTGATAAGTTAGGAGAATTAGTGGAAAAGCAATTAAACTTAGATGTTGCTGTTCACTATGGTTGCCACTTTTTAAAACCAACTGACGAAATTGGTATTGATAATGCTGAAAGACCACGAATTTTAGACGACCTTGTTGAGGCTACTGGTGCAAGATCCGTTCCATATAAAGATAAAATGATGTGTTGTGGAGCTGGTGGCGGTTTAAGAGCAAGAGACAAAGATGTTGCTCTAAGTATTACCAAAGAAAAACTTGACAATATGGTTGATGCTGATGTTGATGCTATAGTTGAAGTTTGTCCATTCTGCCACATGCAATTTGATGTAGGTCAAGTTGAGGTTAATCAAAAATATGGAACTAACTATCAAATTCCTGTTTTCCACTTAGCTCAACTTTATGGTTTAGCTATGGGATTAAACAAAGAGGAGTTAACTTTGGATGCTCATCAGATAAGTTCTGATCCTGCTCTTACTAAATTAGTTGCAGAATTAGATGCTTATGCAACAGAATGAGTACTTTTTCTTTTTTTTCACTTTTTTTATTTTTAATTATGAATATTGTTTTAGTGAGGCTGTTGCACAATTATTTTAACAAAGATTTGATTCTAATTTATTAATTTAAAAATTAAATATTTAAATTTATTCATGATCCTAATAAAGTAGTTTAAAATAGTTTAAATTAAAATAGAACATTCATACTCATTTAAAAATTTTTATTTATTTAAATTCTTTATTCATCGTGAAAATAATATAAATAGTTTTATATTTAATTTAACTTATTATAATGGTTTGTTTTTATTTATAAAGAGTTTTTAGCCTTTAAACACGAAAAATATTCATTTTAGTTAAAATTTGAATATTTGGATTGTGCAACATCCACTTAGTGTTTTGTAAATTTATTTTCTAATGTTCTCAATTTGTAAATAAAATAGTTTTGGAAAAACTGATATAAAATGAACTCAGTAGAGGTCCGCAACCTCCTTACTTTTAGTGAGGGGTTAGAACCGAAAAGTATTTTATTTACTAATTACATACATAATATTAATTACAATTTTAGATGTTAAAACATTTATCTAAAAGATGTAGACAAGTTGTTTACTCGAAAAACAGCCAACTGGTTGTTTGGATGGAAGCAAAACCACTATAGGTCGGACTGGGAATGAATAAATCGTTTACTAACTTACATCTGTATTTCATCATCGATATGGCTTACGATGATGTTAAACCAGCTTAGTAAGTGGAGTAGATTAATGTCTAACTCCCGTAAGAATCTCCTTGCTTTAGCTAGTAGAGTAGTCAAATACATCAATAAATTCAAAAAAATAGATTAATGATTTGAAAATAATATTTAACATACAGATTATTGGTGATTTTATGTTTATAGCAATTTTAGAAGGAATATTTAGGTTTAAGGATTTGCCTCCTGAATATGGTCCGTATGTACAATTTAAAGCAGCTATTGAAAAAAGAGAAGTTAAGGATGATGATGAAATAGCTATTCTAAATGTAACTGGAACAGATAGCCATCATGTTCTATTTTTAGATTCGTATAAAGATGGGAATGAAATTAAGGAAGAATTAAAGGAAGCTGATGCTAAAATTAACCACACGACATTGAAGATCTTGGAAGGTCATTTATGAATTTGCCCATTGAGCAAACATGGTTAATATTGGTTGATTTGCTTACTGCACTTAAAAAAAAAGGAGTTGTTATTTCCACAACTCTAAACAGGGATTTAGGTCTTGTTAAGTCATCAATAAGTTTTTACTTAAGAGATCCAAGTCATCCTGATATGATCAAAGAATTTGATCGTGCCAACATTACAATTACTGAAATCCAAGATAATCTTTTAGAATTAGCTTCAAGATTTGGTGATGATTTTTATAATCAATGGATTGATAAATTAAAAAGAGCTAACTTAGGTGAGGAACTCTACTCAAAACCAGCCCATAATTCAAGATTTCAAACTAATGCTCCACCTGGACTTTCAATAGCTAAAATACATCTTCAAAACCCAATATCTGAGGATAGAATTCAAGAAATAGCTGAACATGAGAATCTAATCTTAGAATTTGAGGATGATTCAACAATAGCTATTTATGGTGATGAACATAATGTTAAAATGGGTTTAAAAGAATTAGCATCATTCTTTAATGAATAAATCAAACTTTCGAGATTGATACAAAATGTTAACTAAACTTAAATTATTGTTAAATTAGATATTTTAATAGTTGTTGGTGACCTTTTAACTACTGATGTTTTTGTGTATATGGACTGTTAATAGTTCTTTCTATCTTTTTTGAAACATTGGCTAAATTTAGACCTACTCTTTTCTTTGCTGTTGTTTTTTTATCTCTGTAGATGGATTCTCTTTAGCTTTTATCAAATATCTTTTCGCCATATCATACAATGATTCCCACAATTTCTTTTTTTCCTTTTTCAGGGAGTAAATATTGTTTTAAACAATATTCCTTTTAATTTACCAGCTAATAAGTTCATATTTATCTTATATTCATAATTCACAATTTTTTTATTTTTTGGTTACATCTTGTTTTAATGGTATTATTAATGTATTATGTATGGAGTGTTTTTTGATATAGAAGTCCCTTGTATCTACGTATTATTCGCCTTTTTTCCCGAATAAGTTTTTTACAATGGATTTTTATTCTTTAAGATATCATATTCTTTCTCTATTTGCCATCCCTCTCCGTGATAATTCCTTTAATTCATGTTGGGAGGGGGGGGGTGCTGCTACTAATTCTTGTGGAAATTATTATGTTATTAGAGTTTCTATATTTACCTGTTTTTCAGTTTCACATTCACGATTCTTAATAATTAGCTACCCCCACATTTGCTTTGCTTTTAATTCTTCATTTTTAATATTCCTTATCTTACTACTGTTTAATTTGATTTCAATAATACTCATAATAGGATCTTCTGTTTTATTTCTTTTTTTTTATAGATATTTTCAGTATTGGGAGTATAAATTTTACTATAGAGGATTTCTATTAACTTCATTTTGTAGATATCGCTAAAATTCAATATTTATTAAAACTCATTTATTTTAAATTTAAAGATTTTAAAAATCCTGAAAATTTTAAAATATTGGGTTTATAGAAATTCTCTATACTTTATCCAAAATAATATTTATATAAAAGCTCGTTATAGGCATAAGAGTACTGTTAAAAATATTATGATTGCTTTTTCAAGGTCGTATTATGTATGGTTATTTTCAATGTTTTCAAATGCTAATTTTTGTTCTTTAGTTGATAAATGGAAAGAGGGTAGAATCTATTATGAACTCATTTTAACATCAGATAGTACTGATATTCTATGATTTTTGGGTGTTTCTTTTTTTTATCAAATTAATTTTTCATATCCATAGGATTTGGTAGTGTACTTTTATCTTACTTAAGTTTTATATAGTAGTTATACCCATAGATATATACATGAAAAATTGAGGTGTCTTATTTATGGGTAAAAAATTTAAAATAAAAGATTAAGAGAAGGTCCCGTCAAGGAACTCTTCTAATGGATCAAAATGTTCATCTGCAGTATTAAGTTCAGTCACTTTTTCTCTTTCAGGTTTTCCACCAATAGAATGAATTTCATGAGATTTTACTCCAGATACAACTATTGTTGTTCTTATAGTATTTTGTAGAGACTCATCGATTTGAGTACCCCATATAATTTCAGCTTCTGGATCTAATCTATCAGCTATTGTCTGCACAATCTTTTCAGATTCATATAAGGTTAAATCAGAACTGCCTGAAACATTAATAAGAGCTCCTTTAGCATCAGAAATATCTAAGTCTAATAATGGACTGTTAAGTGCTTCATGAACAGATTCTAATGCTCTATCACCAGAATCAGATTCTCCCATACCTATCATTGCCATCCCAGATGCTTGCATGATACTTTTAATATCGGCGAAGTCTAATGCAACTAAACCTGGTTTGGTAATTAATTCTGTGATTCCTTTAACAGCTCTTCCTAAAATTTCATCAGAAACCATAAATGCCTTGTTTAAAGGTAAATTGGGTGCAACTTCTAATAGTTTATCGTTTGGAATAACAATAACTGTATCAGATGTGTCTTTAAGCTTTTTTAAGCCTTGTTCAGCATTCTCTCGCCTTTTAACACCTTCTGCTGAGAAAGGCATTGTGGCTATTGCCACAGTTAAAGCTCCTGTTTTTTTAGCTATTTTAGATATTATTGGAGTAGAACCAGTTCCAGTTCCTCCACCTAAACCACATGTTACAAACACCATATCTGCATCTTCAAACTGGTCTTTTATTGCATCTTCACTTTCTTCTGCACATAATTCACCAACATCAGGTTTACCACCTGCACCAAGACCTCCACATGTCTTACGACCTATTAGTATCTTTTTTTCGGCTTGACTGTAGAATAAATCTTGTGCATCTGTATTTATAGTTATAGTTTCTGCTCCTTCAATACCAATTTCATTTAATCTTGAAACAGTATTATTTCCAGCTCCACCAGAACCAACAACAAATATTTTAGCTTTACTATTTTCAATAATGTCTATTAGTTCTTCGTCTATATCTGTAGATATTCTATTAGTCTGTTTTTTCTCAGACCTTTCTTCTGATTCTTTTATTACATCATTTATAAATTTCAATTACTAACCCCACATTAATAATTATTATAACTAATATGTTATAATTCCTATTTAAATGTAATGATTTAATTTAAATATTAAATATAATTATTTAAAAATTAAAATATATATCTATGGTTTATAATAAAGAACCAATGTAATAGTATTCATTGTTTTTTTTAAAGTTCATGTAAAATACTGATAAAAATCATTTAATATCAAATTTAAATATGATTAATTGGTGGATAGTAATAAAGGTGAATAAATGTCTTTTATAATTCTTAAAAACATTAACAAAACATTTGATGGAGTAACCATACTAAAAAATCTAAACGTCACGATCGATGAAGGTAGTGTTCTTGGTATTCTTGGCAGAAGTGGTTCTGGGAAGTCTGTTTTAATAAACATGCTTCGAGGAACAAAAGAATATGAACCAGATAGTGGAAAAATTATATATACAATAGCTTTTTGTGAAAAATGTCTTAGTGCAGAAACTCCTTCTAAAAATGGAGAAAAATGTAGATGTGGGGGAAAATTTGAACTTAAAGAGGTGGATTTTTGGCATGCTGATAGAAAGATCTTTTCAGCCATTAGAAAAAGAATATCCATAATGTTACAGAGAAATTTTGCATTGTATGATGAAGAAACGGTTATTGAAAATGTTATGAAAGCTATGAGTGATGGGGAATATGAAGAACAGCTGTATAGAGCATTAGATTTATTGGATATGGTACAAATGAACCATAGGATAACTCATATTGCTCGTGATTTAAGTGGTGGAGAAAAGCAAAGGGTTGTTCTTGCAAGACAAATAGCTAAAAATCCCATCTTGTTTTTAGCGGATGAACCTACTGGAACGTTAGATCCTCAAACAGCTAAGAATCTTCATAATGCATTAGTTGATAACATTAAAAAAGAAGGAACCACCATGGTAATTACTTCACACTGGCCTGAAGTCATGAAAAACTTAGCTAATAAAGTAATTTGGTTAGAAAACGGTGAAATAATTGAAAAAGGGTCATCTGATATAGTAGTTGAAAGATTCTTAGAAACCGTACCATTACCTAAAAAAATAGAAAAGAATGAACATGTTGAAGCCATAATCAAAGTAAAAGATGCTAAAAAACATTATTATTCTATTGATAGAGGTGTTGTTAAGGCTGTGGATGGAATAAATCTTGAAATAATGGAAAATGAAATATTTGGAATTGTTGGACTTAGCGGATCGGGTAAAACAACCTTAAGTAGAATGTTAGTTGGTTTAACAGAGCCAAGTGATGGAAATATTGAAGTTCGGCTTGGTGATAACTGGATAGATATGAAGGTATCTGGTCCTCATGGAAGAGGAAGAGTAATTCCTTATATTGGTTTACTTCATCAAGAATACTCTTTGTATCCTCATAGGTCAGTTCTTGGGAATTTAACCGATGCTATAAGTTTAGAATTGCCAGCTGAATTTGCTAAAATGAAAGCTATTTCTGTTTTAGAGGCTGTTGGTTTTGGTAGTGAAACTGCAATACATATTCTTGAAAAAGAACCTGATAAGTTAAGTGTTGGTGAAAAACACAGGGTGGCTATTGCACAAGTTCTCATTAAGGAACCTAACATAATCATTTTAGATGAACCAACAGGAACTATGGATCCAATAACAAGAGTTCAAGTTACAGATTCTATACTAAAAGCAAGAGAAGAGATAGATCAAACTTTCCTGATTATATCACATGACATGGATTTTGTTTTAGATGTTTGTGATAGAGCCGCTTTAATGAGAGGGGGAAAACTCCTTAAAATAGGAACGCCAGATGAAATAGTCCCTGAACTCACACAAGACGAAAAAAAAGAAATGATAAATAAAAGTTAACATAAAACTGGAGAAGTTATAATGCCATGGGAAAATGCACCATCACATATTTGTAGAGGCGGGGATGTTAGAGCCTTAGCATTCTGTTGTCCACCAATAAAACCATGTCCTGTTTTACATGCACTTGAAGATATTAATATCACACCACAAGAATACATGGCTATTAAAGACGAATTTGGTAAAAATACAAGATTAGGAGAAGGTAGAGGGACATGTTTTGGATCTTTAGTTTGGTGTTGTAAATCATCTAAACCATGTCCACTACGAGATAGTGTTATGAGAAATATTAGCATGGAGGAAGACGAATATCTCACACTTAAAAAACAATTATCTGATAAAATAGTTAACACTAAAAAAGAAGATAAAACTAAGGAAAATATTGAATTACTTTCTAAAACATTTGATGTATCTAAAGAAATAGCTATTGAAGTACTTCAAAACAGTAACAATGATTTAAAAACAGCACTAAAATTAATTAAAATCAGAAAATTAGAATCTGGAGAATAGTATGGTCAGTTGAAGTTCCAATTGAGGAAAGTGGGTATTTGTGGAAAAATGTTCCTAAAATCATGAAAACAGTACTTGATTCAAATTATTATAGAATTGTGGATTTGTTTTGTGGTGGGACTTCAACTGAATTTATCCTAACAAAGGGACTATGTTAATTTTGATGTGAATGTCTTTTAGTAAGAAGTCATGGAATAATTAACTCCCAAGTATAAAAAAAATACAGAAAAGAACATAAGTTTGAGCCTTTTCAATAATATAGTGATAATGGTAACATTTATCAATTATTAGTCTTAATTATAATTATAAAATTCTTTAAATCAAATTTAAATAAATTATATTATATATTAATATTTTATAAAATGGTAAACTTTTCTAAAATGACTATAATTCCTCAATAAAATAGTTAAAATTGTTTACTGTAAGAAGATTTATAATCTCCTAAATGTGGATGCAAATTGTATAGAAATTCATAGCATGAAAGATATTAGCTTCGAAATTTGCTAGGATTAAATGGGTATCGAGAAATGGAAAATCCATTTTATAGTATCATGACTCTGAAGTCTATCATCTGAATTTTTGACAGAACAATTATATCTTTTTAATTTCTCAAATACATTTTCTAATGTCTTGAATTTTTCATGATAATAAGAGGCATTGTTTAAATAATTATAAAATCAGCTGTATGATTACTGATAGTAATAATGTCTAGTTATTTTACTCCCAAACACATATTTTGCGACCATTATCTAATTTAATAACATTAATGTCTAAATCATAGGCTAATTTTAGATTTTCAGGTATTACAACATCATCTGGAGTTCCAATATCTATGAATTTCTTATTTTGCATAATCGCTACTTTATCTGAAGATATGAAGCAATGATCAGGATAATGAGAGGTCATTATAATAGCTAAATTATCTTTTGATAGTTTATCAATTGTTTTTAGAAATCTTATCTGATTTCCGAAATCTAAATGTGATGTTGGCTCATCTAAAACAAGTATATTTGCTTCTTGAGTTAATGCTCTTGCTAAGAAAACTAATTGTATTTCACCACCAGATAAATAGCTATATTCTTTATCTTTTAGATGATGGATTCCCATTTGTTTCAATGATCTTTCAGCTATTTTAACATCATTTTCTTCTGGAGTATCTATCATATTAATATGTGGAGATCTTCCCATTAAAACAACATCTATAACTTTAAATGGAAATGTATAACTGTGAACTTGAGGAACATAAGCCATGACTTTGGAAATATCTTTGTATGATAAATTTGTTAGGTTTTCTCCATTAATTAAAATTTCACCTTTATCTAAACTTTTAATTCCAAGTATGGATTTAAGTAATGTTGTTTTGCCTATTCCATTTGGTCCAAGAACAGTAAAAATATCTCCTTTTTCAATTTTGAAACTGATATTTTCAAATATTATTTTTTTACTGTAAGATCCTTTACCATTAATCATTTCAAAGTATTTCATTTATTTTGCTCCATTTTAGAAAATAAAAATTTCTTTCAAACTTTTTAACAAGGAACGAAACGAGAACTAAAATTCTCTAAGCATGATAAAATCAAAGATTTTTGTAATTTAAATCAATTTGATAATTTGCCAACAATCAAGTTTTTTTTTTTTTAAATTGCTTTTTAGTGATAATTGAAAATTTTTCTAAATTTTCCTTTTGGAAAACAATAGTTTGATTAAAATTATCATGCTCTCCAATCACTATACCCTTTTTTAAGTAATAATAAGAATAATGGTGCTCCTATTAGTGCTGTTAAAATCCCTATTGGGACTTCAACTATAAATATTGCTCTTGAAATATCATCCATTAGTAGAAGGAATGATGCTCCAAAGCTTATACTTGCTGGTAACAATATTTTATTATCTGGACCTGTTAATATTCTGGTCATGTGAGGAACTATTAAACCAACCCATCCTATAATTCCTGATATGCATACTGCTGATGCTGTTATAAGGGTTGATATTACAATAAATATAACTCTTAGCTTCTCTGTATCTAGTCCAAGTGCTTGGGATTCTTCATCCCCCATTGCTAAAATATTTAATCTCCATCTAAGTAGGACTAAAATAATCAGACCGATGAATGTTATTATTAAAACTGGTGTTAGAACTTTTGGATTAATTGATGCAAGAGAACCCAACAACCAAAAGGTTATTTCTGGCAATTTATTGTTTGGATCTGCTAAAAATTTAGCTGAGGATATTAATGAACCAAAGAATGATGATATTGCCATTCCTGATAAAACTAATATTAATACACCAGATGATTTATATACTCTTGAAATGGAATATGTGATTGTAACTGAAATCATACCAAAGATAAACGCTAATGATTGAGTAAGATATGAACTTCCGTTAATCAGTATTGAGATGGCTGCACCAAAACCTGCTCCTGATGAAACTCCTAAAATATCTGGGGAAACAAGAGGATTTTTGAATATTGCTTGAAATGTTGCTCCAACAACTGAAAGTGTTGCTCCAACAATCAATGCTCCAATTATTCTGGGCAATCGTATGTTAAATACAACCGAACTGACGGTATCTGAAACTACATAACTTGGATTAAATTTTGAAATTAATGTGTATATAACTTCTATTGGAGTTACTGGGTATCTTCCTATTAAAAATGATAGGAAAAATAGCATAATAGGTGTAATTATGAAGAATAAATATAAAATTTTATATTTACCATATTCAAAACTCATTTAACCACATTTTTTCATTTGATTTGAAATAATATTTATATTTATTGTATATAAATATGTTTATTTTCTTACCGTTTAAATTTTTTTATAATATTCATTTGTAGGTATTGACCATTTTAACTACTGATATTTTTATTCCTGTGGAATGGGAATTTTAATAATTCTTTTAAAGTCCATACATGGTCAATTTCTTCTACAGAGATCATCATTGTCCAATTTATCAAATTTTTTCCAAACTTTACCTTTTATATTCCTTAAATTAGGTTTTTTAAGAAGAATGTAGTCTAATGAGATTATATGCTACCATATGCAAGGTGAGATGAAATTGCAAACATTTTTCTTTTTTTATAGAGTAATAATGTTTTCCTTGCTAATTTCTTGTTTTCTTCTCTTATAATTTAAATTTTCTCGCTCAATAAGCATATTTCTTTTAATTCTTCAATCCAGGCTAAATTAAAAGCAACCATCAATAGCTAAATATTAAATAATTATTCATGTTTGACAGCATTGCTTAATAGATATATGATTTTAAAATAATATATAGTTTAAGGTTTGTTATAAGATGGTTCGTTCGTAGGTTAGTATTTTATCGATTGCTATGCTTGAATCGTGAACATTTTCTAAATCGTAGTATTTACCATTTGAGATTATAGCTAATTCTAAGTTAATATTCCTGCCTTGTTTAATCTTTTTTTCAAAGTTTATAATGATTGTATATATCTTTTCATTGGCTAATTGCTTTCCAATAGCTAAAACATCTTTTATTGGGCTTCCTACAATGGTTTTTAACTTGCTATTTTTAATCCCCACATTTGGCATCCCATCAGAAAGTAAAATGAGCATTGGAATAAATTCTCCTTGTTTTTTTTCTTTTTTAAGAATTTCATATCCTTTTTTTAATCCTGTAGCCATTGGTGTTGTTCCACCAATCTTTATTTGTTCTAATTTATCTAAGAATGAGCTTGGTCTTTTTGTATTTGGTATTATAATCTCACTTTCTTTTCCTTTAAAATCAATTACACTTAATTTATCCCTATTTTTATTAACATTCTTAATTATTTTGTCTAATATTCCTTTTACTTTATTTATTTTTTCATCATTCATCATCGAACCGCTCATGTCCATGACAATAGCTATACTTGCTTTTGCTTTATGTTTTCTAATTTTGGTTCTTAAATCTTCTTTTTTAACTGTGATTTTATTTTTAGAGTGAGTTACTGCTGCTCGTAATGTAGCATCAATAGCTATATCCTTATAGTCCTGTGAAAATTTTGTTTTAACATATTTTCCTTTTTCTGTTTTTGAATTTACTCTACTGCCATACATTTTTTCTTTTTCTTTTCCTTTCATGACTAACATTTTATTAATATCTTTCTCTAATTCTTTAATATTGAGTTCATTAAGTTCATTTTGATTTTTTGATTTTTTAATTCTTAAATCATCCTCTTCGTTCTCATTTTGCTTTGATTTAAAGTTTACTCCACCTTGTGTTTGATTTGATAAATTCTCTTTTTCTTCCTCTATTTTGTCCTGATTTTCTTCTTGATTAGATTCTTGTTTATCATTTCCTTTATCTCCATTAGACCCATTATTCTTATTGGATTCATCATTTTGCTCATGTTTTTTTTCATCTTCATTAGATTTATCATCTTTTTTATTCTCTTCACTATTGTTTTTTTGAGGTTGATCTTGAAGATTATCTAAACATTCAGGATATTCACCTAAGACTAATTCTATTGCTTCAACTATATTATCATAACTCACTTTTCTGCTTCCTTCAAATGCAGCTATTGTTTTTGAAGTTTTTAAAATAGTTATATCTTTCCTATGACCTTCCAATCTTAAATTATTGGTGATTGTAGCTATTGTTCTAATTAACTTTTCTTCAATATCTACATTCTCTAAGATATTCATTGCATTTTTTATCTTTTCTTTAAGTTCTATTTGCCGATCCTTGAATTTTTCCCTAAACAAATCAGGGTCTTTCTCAAATGAATGCCTATATTTCATTATTCTGATTTTTTCTTGAACATCTTTTATCCCTTTAATTGATACTTCTAAGCCTATTCTATCAGAGAGTTGTTTTCTAAGCTCTCCTTCTTCTGAATTCATTGTCCCAATTAAAATAAATCTTGATGGATGTTTAATTGATATTCCTTCTCTTTCAACTATATTTACTCCAAAAGCAGCTGAATCTAAGAGAATATCAATTAGATTATCATCAAGAAGGTTGATTTCATCTATGTATAATATATTATTATGGGCATTAGTCAAGATTCCAGGCTCTAATTGTTTTATTCCCTCTTTTAATCCTTTTTCTATATTCATCGACCCAATTATTCTATCTTCAGTAGCACCAAGTGGTAATTCAACTACTTTCTTATGTTCTTTTATTGTTTTAATTTTATCTTCTTTTGTTTTGTTGTGAAACTTATACAACTGAAAATCCATGTACTCATCTTCATTAACATTAAATGGAGAACCCTCTACAATTTCTACTTCAGGCAATAAATCTGCCAATGCTCTAACAGTCGTTGTTTTTCCCGTTCCTCTATCTCCTTTAATTAAAACTCCACCAATTGACGGATTAACTGCATTTAATATTAGAGCTTTTTTGATTTTATTCTGACCTACAATAGCTGTAAATGGATAAATGTTTCTTTTCATAATATCTCAAAATTTTAATTTTAATTAAAATAGATGTTTTATTATTGAAAATTTATTTTCAATAAGGTAAATTTTTAATCAATTAAAAAAGCTTTATTTTAATTTAAATAGTTTTAAATTATTTTATTAAAATTTTAAATGAATATAAATATTTATTTTTAAATTAAATAATTTATACTCTTTTATTCACTTCAGTATTAGATTTAAATGAAAATTTAATTTTAGTTAAAATAATTGTACAAAAGCTTCTTTAAGTCGATAGTATTGTATTAAAAAACTTAAAAATATGTAAATGTCATATTCAGTATCAATATAACCTTTAATTTAAAAATCCAAGAATTTTTCAATATCTAAGAGAACAGAATTAATAGCTAAGTTAAATAATTGCCTACCATAATCTAAATCAACATAAGCTCCTTCTTCCTCAATTTCAATTGCTCCTTTTTCAATGTTAGGATATTTTGCTCTTGCATCACTAAATTTAGACAGTCCTACTTCACCATAAATTTCTAAATTAGTTTGATTTTCAGCTTCACTTTCATCCAATATTCCTAAGACTTTACCCATTGAAAGTTCACCAGAACCTCCGTGAGCCCCCTCTATCTCGATAATTTTACTATTTAATTGAATTATAAGATTGGTTTCATGCTCAATTTCATCTAAACATTGATAAAGAGGTAAGTTTCCTCCATGAGCATTTACAATAATCACTTTGCCGATTCCTAAGAATTTTTTACCTGAATTTAAAATCTCAATAATGTTATTGTATAAATCATCCAAACTATTATGTATCCCATGATCTATTTCATCTATCTCATGAGATGGATAAATAACACCTAAGAATTTAGCTCCACTTTGTAATGATGCATTCAATGCAATGTAAGAAGCTATTTTTGCATCTGTATCAATTGGAAGTGCAGGACCATGATTTTCCAAATGAGAACCAAGTGCTATTACTCCAATTTTATGAACATCCGAGTTTTTAACATTTCCAGCCGAATATCTAAGTTTCATCATAAAATTCACATTAACTACTTTTCAACCTTTTGAATCGAATAATCAGTTTTTTATTCAAATTAACACATTATTAAACTGATAGTCAACCAGCAATCTTCATATTTTAGAAGGTTAACATATATGATCTAACTAAATGTTAAAATTATTGGGTAAGTACTACAAATATTTCCCTAAGGTAACCATCCATAATGAACTTAATTTTACTATTTTATATTCATTGATGATCATATATATTAGTATTTTGTGTAAATTTAAAAAAATAAAAAAATACAATTAATTAAATGCTAATATTTTAAATTCTGGTGTGCCAAAATTCCATGGTAAATTTATTATCAAAAATAAACATCACATAAAATATTAAATAAATGGAGAAGGTTTATATTAAAACATGAAAACTAACAATGCAATCTTCTCCAAACAACAAAAATCATATAGTAAATGTAGGTAACCTACATTTGTAAGACACATCCAAATTTTCGATTGTTCATTCGAAAAATAGATTAGATATGTAACACTTGTTTATAATATTCCTTTTTCTTTCAATAAAAACAGATTTTTCATGTAAATCGTCTTTTTCAAGAATTAAAATTATAATAAAAAAACTATCTAAGAACAATCTCATTTAAAGTCCTCATTCATACAGGCTTCTTTTTAATTAAACTGCATTAGTAGGTTTTTCTGTGTCCCCGATTCATATAACATTTTCTATAGTTACTTTTTTCTGAAAAATGACTTGAATATTTCCTTTTTCGTCTTCTCTCCATTTTACTATATCGTTTGGTTTTATATTATGTTTTTTTCTAAATACAGAGGGGTATAAAGCAGTTTGATTTCCTT
Source organism: Candidatus Methanovirga basalitermitum (assembly GCA_031284445.1). Classification (GTDB taxonomy): domain Archaea; phylum Methanobacteriota; class Methanobacteria; order Methanobacteriales; family Methanobacteriaceae; genus Methanovirga; species Methanovirga basalitermitum. The sequence goes on from JAISZW010000035.1 coordinate 16,090, forward strand.
CATAAACTTTAGTTTCTACATTCATATAAAACACCTATTGAAATATATTACTTGTAATATATAAAATTACTTGTTGAAATATTTTTCATATGTTTCACTATGTGAATTTACACATAAAACATTATTATAGTAAAAATTTTTCATATGTTTCACTATGTGGATTTACACATAAAACATTATTATAGTAAAAAACTTAATTTTTGGCACTAACTTTCCTGATTTATTTATGATAGTTTTAATGCTAAAAATTTGGTGCTACACTATAGCAGGGAAAATAAAAGTATACTATTTAGTTCAAACAAAGAAAACCCACCAAAACCCAAAAAACAACCAAATTTAAGAAAAAACTTCAATGAATGGATTATATATGATATGAAGGTGATAAAGATGAAAAAATTCTTAAATTGACAGCATTGCATTAAAGGTTATATAGTTCAAATGGCAAATTACTATATGGAGAAGTTGTATTATTAATTTTCATGTTTTAATATAAACCTTCTCCATTTATTTAATATTTTATAGGATGTCTATTTCTTATAATAAATTTACCACGGAACTTTTAACAATCCAATAAAAGTTAAAGAATTAGATATAAAAAATTTTTATATAATGGAAGCTTGATATCATGATTTTTGTTTTAGCGAAAATGATAATTAAAAAAGGAAAAAATGAGGAATTTTTAGATAAAACCAAAAACCTTATTAAAAAAACTAGGTTAGAAGATGGAAGTATTAGTTACAACTTGTATGTTAGTACAGAAGAAGAAAATGTTTTTATAATGATTGAACAATGGAAAAATGGAAATTACCTTAATGAACATCTTCAAACCAATCATTTTACTAAATTTGTAGATGAAACTTCAGATATTTTAGCAGAAGATATAGATATTGAACAATATTCAGTAAATTGATACAAGAACCTTTATTTCTAATTTGATGAATTATCATATGATTAATTTTTTCATCAAATATATGTGGATATATCTCATGAGGGTGTAAATTTTTGTGGAGTTTTTCATTATAATGCTTCATTTCCCAAAGAGAGCTAAATATTCCAATAAACCCTCAATTACTGAAAATCTTCGATTTTCATAATTACAAAAATTTA
>JAISZW010000071.1 GCA_031284445.1 Candidatus Methanovirga basalitermitum
TTATTATTACAAATAAATTATTTCAATGTGTAAAGTAAAATTTCATGGGTTAACATTGAAATTAATGTCATACGACAAAATAAAAAAAATCGAAAACCTTAAGTTGACAGCATTGAATATATCCATTAAAAACATATATAAAACAAAGTATAAAATTAATATTGTTTATAAAAATGAGTTAAAAAAAAATCATGGTTACATCATTGGGCTGGTAGCTCAGATGGTAGATCGTCGCCTTGGCATGGCGGAGGCCCCGGGTTCAAGTCCCGGTCAGTCCATCTTTTAACTTAAAATCATCCGACTTATCCTCATCATTATTATAATCCAAATCAAATTCTTTTAATAATGTTTTAAGCTGCTCTAACCTCTGAATTTTACTATTCTTCTCATCTATCTCCTTAGACAAATCATTAATTTTCTGTTTATAATCAATACTTTCTTTAAGACTATTTCTTAAAGATCCACTCTCTTTTTCAAAGAACTCCAATTTATTTTCATTAATACCTACTTTTTTCTCTAAGTCAATGATTTCCTTATCTTTCTGTGAAATTATCTTATTTGAACTCCCCACTTCTTCTTTTAAAGAGTTTATCCTATTTTCATAACTTAATATTTTATCTTTAACCCCATCTAATTCAATGTTTTTCATGTTAATAAGAGCATGAAGTTCTTTTACTTTTGAATTAAATTCTTCATTATCAGATTGATAACCTTCTATCTTAGAATTACATTCCTTGATTTTAAATCTATAATCATCGAGTTCTGTTTTATATTTTTTAATAGCTTTTTTATTCTTGTTAATTTCAGATGAAAGATTTTCTATTATTTTGTTTTTAGATTCCAATTCTTTTTGAATGTCTAAAAATTTTTCATTGCAATGATTATCTTCAAGTCTACTAATCTCAACTTTATATTCCTCAATTTCATTTAAATACTCGTTTATTAACTTATCTTTTTCTAAAATAATGGTTAATGTTTCTTTTAAATCTAAATTATTTTTCTTTAATTCTTCAGATTTAAATTGCTTAATATTCTTTTTAATTTTATCTTCGATTTCATTGAATGAAGATTGGAAATTTTTTAATTCGTGGATTCTATTATTTTTCTCATTAATGATTGATTGTTTATCAGATATAATTTTATTTGATTCGTTTAAAAGATTTTTCAGTTTGGAAATCGCATCGTCTCTGCTTTTAATAAGGTCTTTCAATCTACCTATATTTTTTTCATCTTTTAAGAAAATATTTTCGTTTTGAACTTTAGCTAAATCTAATTTAAGACCATTAATTTCTAATAAACAAGATTTAACAATTTTTCCAAGCTTTTCTTTATCTTCTAATATATATACCATACTGTCCCCTTAATTATTCATTCCAGTTAAAAATAGAAATTAGCATGTTAAAGTAACTTTTTAACAATGAGCTCTGCATTTAAAATAGAAGCTCCAGCAGCTCCACGAATCGTATTATGTCCAACTAAAGTGTATTTGAAGCTTTTATTGCATATATCATCTTTTCTAAGTCTTCCTACAGTAACACTCATTCCACCTTCGGCATTTCTATCCATACGGGGCTGTGGACGATTTTCATTTTCACTAATAATAATAGGATTTTTAGGAGCTGAGAAAAGATTAAGTTCCTGTGGTAAACTCTTAAAATTAGACATTGTGTTTTTCATATCTAAAATATCTATATCTTCATCAAGTTCAATGAAAACAGATTCAGTATGACCATCTAAAACAGCTACTCTATTACATGATGCACTTAAATTAAAATCAGCCCTTTTAACTCTGGTATCTTTGATTGTTCCAAGAATATGTAAAGTTTCATTTTCCATTTTTTCCTCTTCTCCATCAATGAACGGAATTAAATTGTCTACAATTGCCATTGAAGGAACACCATTATAACCTGCACCAGAAACTGCTTGCATGGTTGAAACATAGACTCTGTTAATATTATAATTATCATGTATAGGTTTTAAGGTTAAAGTTAAAGCAATAGTGGAACAATTTGGATTTGTAACAATAAATCCATCCCATCCCCTATTTTTCTGCTGAATTTCAACCAAGTCTAAGAATTCAGGATTTACTTCAGGTATAACGAGTGGAATATCATCTATCATACGCATTGCACTTGCATTTGAGGCTACAATAAAATTTTCACCAAATTTTGGTTCTACAACTTTTGCAAATTCAGTTGGAAGAGAAGAAAAAATGATTTCCACATCACTATCAACTGTATTTGGATCAGTTTCACTTACAACAATGTCTTTAACATACTCTGGCATGGGATTCTCAAGATACCATGTTGTAGCATCCTCATATCTTTTACCTGCTGATTTTGAAGATGCTAATAGTGAACAAATCTCAAAATCTGGATGTTTATCAAGGATTTCAATGAATCTTTGCCCTACCATCCCTGTTGCACCAAGTACTCCAACTTTCATCATTTTTTCACCGATTATAAAATAAATCAAAAAATTTTTAATATGGTTTTTTAAAAAATAAACTAAAATTTACACCATTTAACATTATTACTCTGTGTCTTCTTGAGATGATGAATTTTCTTTGTTATCTTCAGGAATTTCACTTTCAGATGGTTTTTCATAGGATTCTATGAATTCCACCTTTTCAATATCCATGTTGTTCCAAATATCCTTTGATGTTCTCAATTTAGCTTGTGAAATTGCAAATTGTGTTTGATTATTGTTGTAGTTTGCAACTTTATCAAGTTCTATACTAACAGTTTTTCCATCTATTTTCACTTCTGTCTTTTCTAAGTCAAATTTAGGTTGTAGAGGATAATGTAATTCTATCATACCCTTTACTTTTTCTTCATCATCTTCAATAACTTTTACAATCGTAAGATCATATTCTAACGTTTTACCAGCTAAAAAATGGTTAAAATCTACTTTTACTCTTCCACCACTAACAGTTAAAATTTTCCCTTCATTATAACCCACAGTCACTTGCATACCAACAGCAGGTTTTATATTCGCATCTTTAAACTCTTTAAAAGGAATCATCTTAACAGCAGCAGGGTCTCTTTCTCCAAAACCATCTTTTGGTAACAATTCAATATGTTTTAAATCTCCTTTTTCCATACCAACAAGTGCTTCGTCGATAGCTGGTAGAAAATGACCTCCACCGACCACAACAGGCATAGAAATGAAAACTTTTTGTTCATTATAAAGTCCTGCTTCTTTTGCAACATCCTTATATGTTGTTTCAAAAATTTCTCCAGTCTCTTTAATTTTAGCTATAAAATCTACCTTAATAAAATCTCCTTTATTTACCATACCACATTCTCCAATTAAATTTTTTATATTATGCTTAAATAAATTAATTTTAAAATTACTTCCAAAATAACAAAACAAGATGATGTTAGATTCAAAGAGTAATTTAATGTAAACATTTTATATTTAATATTTTATGATATTTAAATTAATGTTGTTGTAACAAAACTATCTTCATTTAGATACATACATTCGTCTACTACCAATTTTTTCTCTAAAACACTCCAATACCTCGTCATTCTTATAGTTAAGAACCCTTATAACTGAAGGATAATTATTAATATATTCTGATACTGCATCCTCACTTATCCTTGCTTCTAAAACACTCAAAACCCTATTTTGAAAATGAGTACTGAAACCCTGAGATATAGAATCTATCACACCATGCATTGAATTAAAAGGTCGTTTTTCCACAAAGTTAATAGCAGTCTTCTCATCAACTAAATTAAGCGAGATTAGTTCTTGATATGATAAGTTATTAACAGAATCTAAAATAGAAGCAATAGATCGTAAATCATGAAGTGGTGCCCTACCATTATCTATCTCTCTTTTTAAAACATTCATCGTCTCTTTAGGAATACTCTTTTCAAGATAAATAAAATCTCCTATTTGAATATCTTTTCTTATTTTTGTTCCACTCACATCCTCAATTCTTTTTATAAAAATGAATTTATCCTTAAAATCAAAATTTACTTGATACATTGATTTTGAAAGAGAAACGATCACATAATTATCTTCTTCAAGTTTACCATTAAGTAAAACTTCCCCAGTCCCAATATCTACAATTTTATACGGTTTAGGTGCCACTGCTCTACCCTGACAAATACGGCTGATTATAGGTTCAAATTCTTTTAATGGCTTATAACCACGAGGAATATAATCAGCATTCAATGCCTGAAACATCAACGCTAAAGATAGAGAATATTGACCAGATCCCATAATTCCCATAGGTGGACCCTCAACTACAATATCAACTCCAAGAGAAATAGCTATTTCAGCTCTTGCATATTTAGTCATAATATAAGGTGTTCCTCTACCACTTCTCTCAAAAAGCCCTGGAAGAATAGCTACAAATACACCATCAGAAACCCTCTTTTTCGCAAGTTTTAGGTTATGCAGATGACCATTATGAAAAGGATTATACTCAGTAAAATCAGCTATTAAAGGAATATCATTACTTCTACTTAATCTTTCATCCCCAATATACTCCTTATTAACGGTGGATTTTAAATCCTTAAAAAATATTTTTTTATCTCTTTTAATAATCTCATTTACAAAACTACCTGAAACCATATAATACATGCACCTCTATTTTTCGTGACTTTAAAAACTATTTTTACTTCTTTAAATGCAAATAGTACCTTATTTATCAAGGTGTGTATAATTAACTTCATATAAACAATTTTTAATAGCATTTTGACTTTAAATAATTAATACTTTACTATTTTTCCATTAAAATTTTCCATGACTATGTCAATATTACTAAAGTTATTGATAGTGTAAATAATTCACATGATGGAGCCTAATTTTTAATTATTTGACATTTTTTTGATGAATTCCATTCCATTTTTTATCATTTGATCGTTCCATTGTTTAACATGTAAAGATAGAAATATTTCAACTCTTTTAACAGTTTTAAATAATTTTTTTTAATTTGTCTTGGGAATATTGTTCGCAGTAAGTTTTCCATTGCATTATTTGTTGTTGATAATTTTTTGTTTTCCAGATGTGGCATGTAACTATCGAAGTTATATTTTAATTTCTTTAAAAACTCTTGAAATGATTCTGCCATTTATTTTTCTCATCCCATAGGTATTTTAATAATTTTTCTACTTTTTGATAGTTTTTTAAGTAGAATAGACTTTTTATAGTATTTTACCTAACTTCTTAACATTGATGAAATTTATTTTAAGATCAATCATAACTTTAAATCATAATCCTCAAAGATTTCATAGACATTGTGAATATACAATATGTCATAAAAGTTGAGTAAAGTACTATATTAAGATACATTTTATCTTCTTCAATTATCACTAGATCAAATCGTTTATTATAGATGGTTGTAAAGATAAATTACTTATAGGTGTGAGTTTAGTTGTTATCATGCTTATATTTTTGACTAACACCTATTTAAAGATTTCATGCTGTTTAAATATTATTTTAAATGGAATAAACGATATTGTAAATTTCACAAAACTTTTGGTCTATCATGTGGATTTTTTACAGTATCGAAAATTTTAAATTTTCCGTATTTAAAATAATGATTATCATTGATCAGTATAACTTAAAAAATATTGATTTTATAGTGATAAGGGTAATGTTTATCAGTTATTAATCTTAATTATAAAAATTCTTTAAATCAAATTTAAATAAATTATATTAGATATTAATAATTTTATAAAATGACAAACTTTTCCAAAAGGATTATAAATTGAAAATGGACAATATTGATGATTAAAATTTATTTAAAAAATTAAAAACTTTCCCATGACTACTATACTTAAAAAAGATTTATAAAACTGTAGATGGAACCAGAATCTATTTAGATTCCTATGAAAAATAGAATGAAAATCATGGGAAAATTTAAGGTGACCATGAAATTTTAGAGATAGCCAAAAAGATGATAGAAAATGGAAGAACAGTTTAATGAGATTGTTATTATCTTTAGGAATAGTTTAAAATCCAATATCTAAAACTTCATCTATATGGTTAATTATATGTTTTACATTGTTTTTTAGTTCATCTGTAACATGATCTTTCTGTTCTAGACTTAAGACACTTATATCAGCTTCTTTAAATGCTAATATATCATTAGGTCCGTTACCTACCATCATTACTTTATAATTTTCATTTTTTAACTGTTTGATAATGCTTTGTTTTCTTTTTGTATTTGCGGTTGTAAAAATGTTTTCATCTGGTATGTCTATTATTCTTCCAAGTTCGTGTAATGATTTGACTCTATCTCCTGAGGCTATAAATGATTGGATACCACGTTTTTTCAATGTTTCTATTACATATTGAACATTAGGGAATACTTTACCTCCTGCTGCGATTATATGGGTTATTTTATTCTTTAATCCATCGAATACAAATGCTGATCCACTACAAATTTCTATGGATTTGTTTTTACTAATTAAATCCAATGCAACTTCTTGAAATTCTTTTAATAGTGTGTTATCTTCTTTTAAGCATTCTATGATTTCTGCTTCTGTAAGCTTTGATATGGAATAGCTAATATCTATGTTAACATTGTACTTTTTTAGAAAATCGTAAAGTCTCATGTCTTTATTAGCATTCATTAAGCAAGTTTTTGTATCGGTTTGAAGTACAACGAGGGCTGAATTTGGTAATGTGTCCATTGTATCTAATGTACTTATTTCATTCTCAATTTTATCAATTCTAAGACTTTTTACTGATCTACATCTTTTGATTAATGTTCCAGCCACATCAAAAACAATAACTTTTTTCATGGTTTTACACTTCTATTAATATAATAAGCATTTTTTATTGTATGTTCTTTTTTCAGATATTCTTTTTTATTAATTAAATATATATATTTAGTACAATACATTATTATATTAATAAATTAATAAAGTGTGTTGTAGTATATGTATTAAGTGTTGTAGTATATGTATTAAGTGTTGTAGTATATGTATTAAGTGTTGTAGTATATGTATTAAGTGTTGTAGTATATGTATTAAGTGTTATAGTATATGTATTAAGTGTTATAGTATATGTATTAAGTGTTATAGTAATGTATTAAGTATTACAACTAAAATGTTTTGAATGTTTAACAGGTTAAAAAAATGAATGGAATATGGTATTATATTATCGCTTTTATAGTGATTTGGATTGTAGCACTTATATTTAAGAAACCACTTACTAAAGCTGGAGTAGAAATAACACCTCCAATGTTGATGTGGAAAACTACACGACTTAGAACAACAATAGATAAAATAGCTAATAAATCACCAAGATTCTGGAAAGGATATATGAATGTTGGAATTGTTGTATCGTTTATAGCGATGGTAGTGATGAGTTATCTTCTAATTGATTCTTTGTTAACTATAAAAACAGCACCATCAGTTTCTTTAGTAATCCCTGGAGTTGAAATCCCTGGTTCCCCTATAACAGTTCCATTAGGTTACGGGTTAATTGCTTTAGCAACGGTTTTAATCGTTCATGAATTTTCTCATGGAATTTTGGCTCGAGTAGAAAAAATTTCAATTAAATCCATAGGATTAATGCTTCTTACAATATTGCCTGGAGCATTTGTAGAACCTGATGATGAAGAGATAGGAAAAATATCTAAATTAGGTCGGATGAGAATATATGCTGCAGGTTCAGTTGCAAATATGAGTTTGGCACTTGTTTCATTGGGGATTATTTTTTTGATAAGTAATTTAGTTTTTCCGTCCGTATTTTATGCGGATGGAATGGATGTTAAAGCTGTTATTCCAAATGCTCCAGCAGACCATATTTTAAAAACAGGAATGACTCTTAAATCGGTTGATGGAAAAATTATTACAGATACTAAAAGTTATAATAATGCTTTCTCAGAGTTAAAACCAAATCAAAATATATTGATTATTACTGATAAAGGAGAATATTATCTAACAACATCAGAAAATCCACAAAATACTTCTAAAGGATATGTAGGAGTCTCTACATCTCCACATTACGAAGTTAAAAAAGAAGTTTCAAATATATTTGGTGGCAGTATACCTTGGATAATATTCAACTTTTATGACCTTTTTAATTGGATATTTATACTTAACCTTGGGATAGGTCTCTTTAATCTACTTCCAATTAGGATATTAGATGGTGGAGCATTATTTAAAGATCTTTTAACTTTTAAATTTTCAGAAAGAATAGTTAATCCTCTTTTGAATGCTACAACATTAGTTTTTGTGGCTATTATAGTTTTTAGTATCGTTTATGGATTATTTAAATCTGTTGTTTAGTTATATTGTCTTATAAACGCATGTTAAGTAAATATTATCTTTATAATAAGTGAACAATGTAAAATGTAGCTATTACAAGATATAATTAATATATTGAACTTTATATAATTAGTGAATGTTTAAAATAAATATGGGGAGAGAAATGTCTAAAACAATGTCTGAGAAAATATTTTCAAATTCAACTGGTGATGATGTAGTGAGTGGTGATATACTTATTGCTGATGTGGATGTTGCGATGACTCATGATTTAACTGGTCCTCTTTCTCTCAAATCGTTTTATGAAATTGGTGAAAATGTATGGGATCCAGACAAAATCGTGATTCCGTTTGATCACCAAGTTCCTGCTGATTCATTGGAGGCTGCAGATAACCATATTGTTATGAGAAGATTTGTAAAAGAACAGAAAATAAAAAATTTTTATGATGTAAATCAAGGGATTTGTCACCAAATATTACCCGAGTTAGGTCATGTTGTACCTGGAGAAATTATCGTAGGTACAGATTCTCATACATGCACCCATGGAGCTTTAGGAGCATTTTCAACAGGTATAGGTTCAACAGATATGGCAATGGTCTTTAAAACTGGTAAACTTTGGTTTAAAGTTCCTGAAACCATTTATTTTGATATAAAAGGAGAATTAAATGATAATGTCTATGCAAAGGATGTTATCTTAAACATAATCGGCAAAGTTGGAGTTGATGGAGCAAGCTATAAATCATGTGAATTTGGTGGAGAAACTACAAAAAACATGACAGTTTCAGATAGAATGGTTCTTTGCAACATGGCAATTGAAATGGGAGGGAAAACAGGTCTTGTAGAACCAGATGAGATAACTTTAAACTACTTAAAAAATCGTGCTAATAAGGACTTTAAATTATTTAAAACAGATTTAGATGCTCCGTCAATTGAAAAAATCTCAATAGATGTTAGTGATCTAGAACCACAAGTAGCTTGTCCTCATAATGTGGACAATGTAAGTCCTGTTAGTGAAGTCGATAGTGAAATAGATCAAGTATTTCTTGGTTCATGTACAAATGGAAGAATAGAAGATTTAAGAGTAGCTGCTAAGATATTAAAAGGTAATAAAATCGCTAATGGAGTTAGAATGTTAGTTATTCCTGCTTCAAAAGAAGTTTACACTAAAACCTTGGATGAAGGTCTTATGAAGATTTTTGTTGATGCAGGTGCTTTAGTTTGTAATCCTTGTTGTGGACCTTGCCTTGGAGGTCATGTTGGATTAATTGGTCCTGGAGAAGTAAGTCTTTCTACATCTAATAGGAACTTTAAAGGAAGACAGGGTAGTCCTGATGGTGAAGTTTATCTTTCTTCTCCTGCAGTAGCAGCTACATCAGCTATTAAAGGCAGGATTTCAATTCCAGAATAGCTATTCGAACTTTTTTTAAAAACGGGAACTAAAGTTCCCTAAATTTCATTTGGAAATAAAAATTTGATCAAAAACTTTAACAATAGTGTTATGACAATTTAATTATTTTGAAATTTAAGTAATAGTATAAAATTTTGATAATTTTTATCAGCATCTTCTACAATAAAATTCCAGTTAATTTTAGCATATTAAGATTATTAAC
>JAISZW010000136.1 GCA_031284445.1 Candidatus Methanovirga basalitermitum
GTAATGTTTATCAATTATTAATCTTAATTATAATTATAAAAATTCTTTAAATCAAATTTAAATAAATTATATTGGATATAATATTTTATAAAATGACAAACTTTTCCAAAATGATTATAATATCCTTATAAAATTAAATTTTTCCATTTTTCAACCGTTAAATTTAAATACTATGGTTTATATTATTATTGGTGATAACGATGAAATATCATCTAAATCACGAAAAAGAAGAAGACAATTATATTTTGTTAGGGTATGTATTTAAAATTATATGATTCATAGAAAATCTGAAAAAGTCATTTGTATCATACTATGTGAGAAATGTTCATATTTATAATCTTAGAAATCAATGTTTTACAGGCATGTTTTTTGGATTAAAGATTCAATTCCACCCTAATGATACTTAAAAACCTTGAAAACTGAGGAAATTCTTCAATAAATTTGAAGATAGTCTCCTGGAATGCCTACAGTTTACAACTACTTTAGCAAATTGACCGAACAAATCCTTAAAAAATATCAAATGGAATCTTAAACATGCTTTAAAAGTTTACAAAAGACGAAAACAGATGAAAACAGCAATATAGTATCTATTTTTAGCAGGACTACTCACAACACTTGGTTACAAAAACAGACCTACAAAAGCTTGCAGGGTCATGAAAAAAATAGAAATCTAACAATTTTTATTAATTTGTATGAAAAATATGAGTCATTTCCTTAAGTTGATGACATTGGGAATAACTGAAGTGTGAAAAATTCAACTGATAAATCACACTACAACTATGATAATGAAATAATTTGATAATAAAAAGTATACTGTAAAAGCATGGTTTTTTTTCAATGGAAAATTAAAAAACTAAGCCAAAAATATCAATGCTATGTTATATGGTCTAAACTTTTTATGGACGAAATCAGAAATTTAAATCTCAAAAAACTATGTCGTTTTTAGACTACTACTAATTTTACAGCACCCATATTTTTAAACAAATTTGTAGCATGGGTCATGAAAAAATCTTAAGTTGATAGTATTGATATTAAAACTAAAAGTATTTAAACACAATAAGTTAAAGAGAATTAATGATATTAAATTTCTGTTATTAAATAAAAGTATACAGAACATTATTATAAAATTAAAAGTTTCTATAAAGAGAATTTTTAGTCATATTCAATAAATTATCTAAAAGATAATTTAATCTCTTTTAACAATTTCAATAAGAAATCAAGGATTTTAAAATAAGGATTTTAAAATATATAAACAAATTAAAATAATAGTTATTTAATAGCTAAATGGAGGAAAATTTAATGGATCAAATGTTGTTAATGCTTCCTGGTCCTACAAATGTTTCTAATCGTGTACTTCAAGCAATTTCTAAAAATGTTGTAAATCATAGAAGTGCTATATTTGGAAAAATTTTAACTGAAACTTCTCAGTTAATGTCTAAAGTATTTAAAACTAATAATAAATCTTATTTGTTAACTGGTTCAGGTACTGCTGCTATGGAAGCATCTATTGCAAATATTTTAAATCCTAATGATAAGATTTTAAATGTTGTTAGTGGTAAATTTGGTGAAAGATTAAGAGATATTACAAATGCTTTTGGTGGTAAATCAGTTGAACTTAATGTTGAATGGGGAAATATTGTAAAACCAGAAAGTATTAAAGAAACATTAGAAAATGATGAAGATATAAAAGCCGTGACTGTTGTTCATAATGAAACCTCAACAGGAGTTGCTAATCCAATTAAAGAAATTGGGGATGTGATGAAAAATTATGATGCTTTATATGTTGTTGATACAGTATCTTCCCTTGGAGGGGATTATGTCGATGTTGATGGATATGGAATAGATATTTGCTTTGCAGGTTCACAAAAATGCTTAGCAGCACCACCAGGAATGGCAGCTATTACTGTAAGTGATGATGGATGGAAAGTGATTGATAAGGTGGATTCAAACACATATTACCTAAATTTAAAAAAATATCGTGATTCTAGTGCTGGAACTCCACCTGAGACACCTTATACTCCTTCCGTCACTTTGGTCTATGGATTATGCGAAGCATTAAAAATTATCGATGAAGAAGGGTTAGATGCAAGAATTAAAAAACATAAAATAGCTGCAAAAGCATGTCGAGAAGCTGTAAAAGCTCTTGATCTTACATTATTCCCTAAAGAAGAGGTTTCATCATCAACTGTTACTGCAATTAATATGCCTGACGGAGTAAGTGATAGTGAACTTAGAGGAACTATAAGAAATGAATATAAAGTAGAGTTAGCTGGTGGACAAGATCATTTGAAAGGTAATATTTTCAGAATTGGACACATGGGTAATATAACATATAAAGAACTAGCTATTACTTTTTCAGCATTAGAAATGACTCTCAAAAGATTAAATTTCGATATAGATTGGGGTGCTGGTGTTGCTGAGGTAAATAGAGAATTTATTTAATCTTGCTCTTTTTTTAATTATTATGGTGCGACAGAATAGGGTCTCTACTCTTCATTAATTGATATTGACCATTTTAACTACTTATGTTTTTATTCCTGTAGAATGGGATGTTAATAATTTTTCTAAAGTCCATACATGACCAGTTTCTCCTACAGGACATCATTAGTGTCTATTTTATCAAATTTTCTCCAAACTTTACCCTTTTATATTCCCTAAATTAAGTTTTTTAAGAAGAATGTGATCTAATGAGATTATGTACTAACATCTGCAAAGTAATATGAAATTACAACTATTCGTCTTTTTTTTAGAGTAATAATGTTTTCATTGTCTTCTCTTGTTTTTTTCTCTTATAATTTAAATTTTCTCGCTCAATATGAGTTAAAGATTTGAGAACTATCAATATCATCAGAATTTCCATATACTATCTTTTAAAACACTAAATTAAATCTTGACCTATATCTTTCTTTTATTATATTGCACATATTTTAATTCCTTTAAGGTTTGTTTGGGTTTTTTTAGGTTTTCCTTTTTTATAATGTTTTATGAACTCAACAACTCATATTGGACAAGCAACATCCACAAAACTGGTTTAAGACCACATTTTCCCATAAATAAACACCTCAATTTTTATGCATATATTTATGAGCATAACCACTATATAAAACTTAAGTAATATAAAAGTACACTACCAGAATTGAAAATTTGATAAAATATGTTGAATGATCAATTTATAGTTATAGTAATATATGGAAAAGTTTTTAATTTTTTAAATAAATTTTAATCATTGATGTTCTTCATTTAACTTGTTCAATAGAGAAAATCAAAGATTTTCTAACTGAATAAATTCAATAAAAGAACAATATCCTTTGAATTTAAAATCAAAGCTATTTTCAACAGTTTAAAAATCATCTTTATTTAATTCTATGGAAATCACTTACTTTTTAATTTAAAGAACCATGTATTTTTATTTTAATAATTAATCTTTAATTTGGATGTACTTTTGGAAAAAATATGAAATCTGATGATAGTGGAAGCTTCAATATCAATAAAAAAATTATCATTGTTCTAAAGTTTCATGATATTATTTTTGATAATTGAGAAATTAATAATTGAGAAATTAAAATAGTAAAAGTTATATATAATAGTAAAAGTTATATATAATAGTACTTATAAACTCTTTTTATACTTAATGGTGATTAATTATGACAGCAATTTCAGACGCTATTACAAAGATAAGAAAGACTGAATCTGATGCTGACCAACTTATTGAAGATTCTAAAACTAAATCTATAGAATTAATGGAGGAATCTAAGATAAAAGCCCATGAAATGTTACAAGAGGCTAAAAAGTCGGCTGAGAATGATGCTAAAAATATTATTTCTGATACAGAATCAAAAGCAAAGGAAGAAGCTAAAACTATTGTTGCCAATACAAATACTCAAGTTAAAGCTATTAAAGATGTGTCGATGGCTAAGGTAGATGAGGCTAAATCTTTTATTGTGAAAAATATTTTATAGTGTGAGATAATGTTTCAGACAGCAAGAATGCATAAAATTAAAGTAGTGACTTTAAATAAGTACTCTACTCATGTTGTAAATTCATTACATGAGAAGGGTGTTGTACAGATAAATGATATATCGGAGCAGATTCAGCAAGATTCTCAATTAGCTGAACTTTTAAATCCTTCTAAAGTTACACCTTTGACAGGTAAAATCTCTTCACTTTTAATGAAATGTAGTGGTTTATCAGAACTTTTAGGTGATGCAATTTCTGGTCATGTTGGTATTAAAGACATGCTAAAGTCTTTTATAAGTCCAGAAATACCTAAAAAAACTGAAATTGAGCCTATTAGTGGTGAAGAGCTTGTTAATAAGGCTGAATCTCTTTTGAATGAAGTTGAGTCCCAAACTAAAGTTATTGAAGATCAATTAAATTCTCTTGATGGTAGAAAAAGTGAACTTAAATCGAATAAGCTTTTAGCAAATAAATTAAAAGGTTTTGATATTGATTTAAGTCTTTTAAATGAAACTAAATATACTTTTACTATTGTTGGTAGAATTAATGCTGAATCAGTAGATAATTTTAAGAAAGAATCGGCTAAAATAACAGATAGTTTCTTAATTTTAGATGCTCCTGATGAAAATAAGTTAAAAAAAATTGTTGTTTTGCTTGCTTTAAGTGAATTTAAAGATGAATTCTATTCGATAGTTAGAACTTTTGATTTTGAAAAATTTGAAACTGATAATTTAGATGGTAAACCAAATGATATTATTGGTTCAGCTGATTTGGAATTAGGTTCTTTAGAGAAAGAAAAATCTCAATTATATTCAAAGCTTAAAGAAATAGCTAAAAAGCATGATGATGATGTTGTTGTTCTTAAAGAACAGCTTGAAATAGAAAGAGAAAGAAATGAAGTTTTTTCTGCATTTGGAGAAACTGATAAAACTGTAATGCTTGAGGCATGGGTTCCTTTCAAAGATCTAGAGAAGGTTAAAAATTTAGTTGATTCATCTACTGAAGGATATTCTGTAGTTGTAGTTGAAGATGTTGATGAAGATGATTCTAAGGTTCCAGTTCTTCATGATAATCCAAAAATTGTTAAACCTTATGAGTTTCTTGTTGATATGTATTCTCCAGTTCGATATAGAGCGATTGATCCAAGTTTCCTTGTTTTTATAATGTTCCCATTTTTCTTTGGGTACTGTTTAACAGATTCTTTTTATGGATTAATGTTAGTGGTATTAGGTATTATACTTATTAAAGGAATGGGTAAAGTTAATGAAACTATGGGCAAGTTGGGTAGTATAATTATTGCTTGTGGGTTGTGGACAATAGTCTTAGGTCTTATAACCAATGGATTGTTAGGAGATTTCTTCTCTAGATTCCTGAATATGACTCTTCCAACTGTTATTCCAATGTTTGATGCATTTAAAAACCCTCAAAATATCCTCATGGTGGCTATTCTTATAGGTTTTATTTATACCAATATAGGTTTTGTACTTGGTATTATTAACAATTTCAGGTATGGGGAGAAGAAAGAAGCATTAGGTTCACAAATTGTTTGGTTTGTCTTCGAAGCTGGACTTATTTTTTTAGCTGTTGGAATGTTTGTGCCAGTTGTTGGAGTTATAGGTCAAGCTATTGGTGCAATTTTTTTAATAGCAACATTTGCTATACTGATTTACTGTAATGGGTTATATGGGATGATGGATGTATTTTCTTGGCTTGGTAATATTTTATCCTATGCTCGTCTTTTGGCGTTATGTTTAGCAACTGGTGGTATAGCTATGACTGTTAATATTATAGCTGGAATGGTTGATGCAATGCTTCCAGTTCCATATCTTTCATTGATACTTGCAGTATTTATTTTTATTGCAGGTCATATTGTAAACTTCCTTTTCCAAGTATTAGGAGCTTTTATTAATTCATTACGTTTGCACTATGTCGAATTTTTTGCCCAATTTTTCTTTGAAGGCAAGAATAATTTTAACCCATTTAGTGCAGGTAGAATACTTACAAGATTAAAAAAATAGTTTTAGGCATAAATAGTAAGCGTATATTAGTAGATTAGATAATTATAAAGTAAAGATAAGTTATATATAATAAGGAGAATAAAAAATGGTAGAGATTGCTTTAGGAACTGCTTTGGCAGCTATCGGTGCTGGAGTAGCTATTGGTTTTGCAGGTTTAGGTTCAGGTTTAGGACAAGGTATAGCAGCAGCAGGAAGTGTTGGTGCTGTAGCTGAAGATAATGATATGTTTGCTCGTGGTATTATTTTCACAGCTTTACCTGAAACTCAGGCGATTTATGGTTTCTTGATTGCTATATTATTATTAGTATTTTCAGGATTATTAGGTGGAGGAAAAGGTCTTGATGTAACATCTGGTCTTGTAGCTGTTGGTGTTGGAGCTTCTATTGGTTTTGCTGGTCTTGGTTCTGGTATGGGTCAAGGTATTGCTGCTGCTTCATCTGTTGGTGCTGTTGTTGAAGATAATGATATGTTTGCTCGTGGTATTATTTTCACAGCTTTACCTGAAACTCAGGCGATTTATGGTTTCTTGATTGCTATATTACTTATGGTATTCGGTGGAATCTTAGGTTAGGAGGCTTGTTTATGAGTTCTGGAGCAGATAAGATAGTTTCTAATATTCTCTCTGAAGCTCAGGTAAAAGCTGATAAGATTATCCAAGAAACGGAATTAGAAGTCAAATCTTTTGAAGAGAAAGAATCTAAAAATCTTGAATTGGAAAAGAAGAAAATTATAGATGATGCAAATAAACAGTCTATAATGAGATATCAGCAAATAATATCTGAAGCTAAAATGAATGCAAGGAGATTAGAGTTGGGAACAAGAGAAGGAGTAATTGAAGAATCTTTTAATAAAGCGACCGAAGAATTAAAGGAAATTGCTTCAACTTCTGATAAAAAGTACTTGGATTCTTTAATTAAAGTTGTTAAAGAAGCTGCTGTTGAAATAAATGATGAGAATATAATAATACATGTTAAAACGGAAGATAAATCTAAGATTGAAAATTTTGTTGATAATATAACTTCTGATATTAAAGATACTACTGGAAAGGATACCACTTTTGAGTTTGGTGAACCAATTACCACAATTGGTGGAGCTATCTTAAAAACTAAAAATGGTGAAATTGAAGTTAATAATACTATTGAAGCTCGTCTGTTAAGATACAAGAAAATCTTACGTTCTCAAGTAGCTAAAATATTATTTAATTAGGGGAGATTGATATGGCTGATGAATTAACTGCAATATTGACTCAATTTGGTATTCCAAATGAGATATTTTTGGCGATAATAGTTATCGTACTTCTTGTTGTTGGTGCAGTTGTAGTTATTATTGTAAGTAGACCAGTATTGGATATTTATCCTTATCTCCTTCCGAATGCTAAAATAAGAGCAAGAAAAGGAAGATTGTTCGACACAAAAGAATTTTCTGAAATTATCGAAGCTGATGACCATAAGGAAATTACAAACTATCTTAGAGGTTTTCCAGATTATGCCAAGCATTTAGATGATCATTCCATTGAAAAATCTTTAGATATTCAACTTGGAGAGACTTATGAACTACTTTCAAAAATAGCTCCTGATGATGTAGGTAAAGTTTTCACAGTTTTATCTAAAAAATCAGATATTGCAAATATAAAAAGTTTAATAGCTTCAATAGAAGCTAATTTAAGTAAAGATGAAACCATAGATCTTTTGATTCCAGTTGGAAGTTTGTATCCTACATGTGAACAGTTAGTTGATTCTAATACCATTGAAGATATTGTGGCTGGTTTAGATGGGACTGAATATAGTTCTATTTTGGAAGATGCTTTGAGAGAATATAATGAAAATGGTATGATTCTGCCTTTAGAATCCGCACTAGATAAATATTTTTTAGAAAATCTTCTATCAGCATCAAGTGTACCATCTGATGATAATATACGAATATTACATTCATATATTGGTTTGCAAGTTGATGTAGCAAATTTAAAAGTAATTATTCGTTCTAAAGTTGATGGTTTGAAATATGATAGTATCAGTCCACATATTATTTCAAACGGATATCAGATTAAAGAGTGGAAATTAAAGGATTTAATGGAATCTGAGAATGTAACTTCCATTGTTAACGGATTAGAAGGTACAGATTACTCTTCTGTTCTTAATGAAGCTCTTGGAACTTATAATGAAACTGGTTCAGCCTCAGTTTTCGAGAAAGCTTTAGATGAATATATAGTAACTTATGCTACTTCTCTTTCATTGAAAAATCCATTAGGTATTGGACCTATCATTGGATACATAAATAAAAAAGAGAAAGAGATCAAAAATCTTAAGATTATTGTAAGAGCTAAAAGAGAAAATAATCTTGAAATAGCTGATATACAGGAGATGTTGATATGAAGTCATCTGTGGCTGTTATTGGGGATATTGATACTGTTACTGGGTTTAAACTCGCTGGAGTGAAAAAAGGTCATATTGTCAACAACGATGATGAAGCTGAAAATGCACTTACTGGACTAATTAACGATGAACTATCCATTATAATTATTACAGAGAAAATTGCTGATAGCATTAGAGAACATATTAATAAAAAAATAGGATCTAATGTATTACCTATGATTATTGAAATACCAGATAAATCTGGCTCTTTTGAAAGAGAATCTGACCCTATGAGTGAACTAATCAAAAGGGTTATTGGGGTAGAGATGATTAAATGATTACTGAAGGACTGTTACTTAGTATCGTGGTATTCATGGTACAAGTTAGGTAGAGATGATTTAGATGATTACTGAAGGAAATATTATTAAAATTGCAGGACCTGTTATCATCGCTGATGGTATGAGAGGAACTCAAATGTATGAAATGGTTCGAGTGGGTAACAGCAAGCTTATTGGTGAAATTATTGAGCTTGAAGGTGATACTGCAACAATTCAGGTATACGAAGAAACTGCAGGTTTAAAGCCTGGTGAGAAAATAGAAAGTACTGGTGGTCCATTATCAGTTGAACTTGGACCTGGAATTATGGGTTCTATTTTTGATGGGATTCAAAGACCACTTGAAGTTATTAAAGCAAAAACTGGATCATTTATTGAAAGAGGTGTAGATGTACCCTCCATTAATAAAGAAAAAAAATGGACTTTCCAACCAAAGGTTAATGTTGGTGATCTTGTTAAAGGAGGAGATGTGATTGGTGAAGTTCAGGAAACATCCGCTGTTTTACAAAAAATAATGATACCTCCAACCATTGAAGGAAAAATTTTAAAAATTGTTTCTAGTGGAGAGTATACCGTTGAAGAAGACATTGTCGAAGTTGAAACTGGTAATGGTATTAAAAAAGTTCAAATGCTCCAAAAATGGCCAGTTAGAAAAGGTAGACCATACAAAGAAAAACTTGATCCAGATGTACCTTTAATATCTGGACAAAGAACACAAGATACATTTTTTCCTGTTGCTAAAGGTGGTTCAGCAGCTATTCCAGGACCATTTGGATCAGGTAAAACTGTTACACAACAACAATTAGCTAAATGGGCAGATGCAGACGTTATTATTTATGTTGGTTGTGGGGAACGTGGAAATGAAATGACTGAAGTACTTCTTGATTTTCCAGAGTTAGAAGATCCAAAAACTGGAAATCCATTGATGGACAGAACAGTTCTCATTGCAAACACTTCTAATATGCCTGTTGCAGCAAGAGAAGCATGTGTATATACAGGAATTACAATCGCAGAATATTTCCGCGACCAAGGTTATGATGTTGCTCTTATGGCAGATTCAACTTCAAGATGGGCTGAAGCAATGAGAGAGATTTCAGGAAGACTTGAAGAAATGCCTGGTGAAGAAGGTTATCCAGCATATCTTGCTTCAAGATTAGCTCAATTCTATGAAAGAGCAGGTAGAGTTATTACAATAGGTAGTGAAGACAAATTTTCGTCTGTTTCAATTGTTGGTGCTGTATCACCTCCTGGTGGGGACTTATCTGAACCAGTTACACAGAATACTCTTAGAATATGTAAAGTATTTTGGGCTTTAGATGCATCCCTTGCAGATAAAAGACATTTCCCGTCAATTAACTGGTTACAAAGTTATTCATTGTATGTTGATAGTGTAGAAAATTGGTGGAGTGAAAATACTGAAAGCGATTGGAGAGCAATTCGTGATGAAGCAATGGTTTTACTTCAAAAAGAATCAGAACTTCAAGAAATCGTACAGCTTGTTGGACCAGATGCTTTACCAGATAGTGAACAGATTACTCTAGAAACAACTCGTATGATTAGAGAGGATTTCCTACAGCAAAATGCTTATGATGATGTTGATACATATTGTTCACCATCAAAACAGTATCAAATGTTGAAAACAATTGTTTTATTCCAAAAAGAAGCTGTAAATACTCTTGAACGTGGAATTGAGTCAAAAAATATTGTAGCGGTTCCAATTAAAGAAGAAATAGGCAAAATGAAATATGTGCATGAAAATGATTTTCCTACTAAGGTTAAAGAAATCCAAGAAGGAATTGTTAAACAATTAGGTGATTTAAATTAGATTATTATAGTTAGGATTAGGGTTGATTTTTATGGTAACTGTAGATGAATTTATAGTTTCAAGTGCAAACTTTGCACCAGGATATAAAATTGTTGAAATGAAAGGCTTGACATATGGGTTAACCGTCAGGACTCGCGGTGTTGGCGGTAACATTTCAGCTGGTCTTAAAAGTCTTACTGGTGGTGAGGTGGGGTCATATATTAAAATGATGGAAGAATCCCGTAATCAAGCATTAGATAAGTTAATTGCACATTGCAAAGATTTGGGTGCTAATGCTGTTATTAGCTTCCGTTTTGATAGTGATTCAGTTGGACAATCCATGCAAGAAGTTTTAGCCTATGGAACTGCAGTTGTAGTTGAAAAAGATAAATGAGCCATGTTGATTTATCCAATGTTATATAAGGTGTAAAAAAATGAATGCTGATATAAAGACAAAAGAGTACACCACCGTTACTGAGGTTGCAGGACCTTTAATGATAGTTGAAGGTGTTAAAGGTGTTGCTTATAGTGAAATCGTTGAAATAGAGACTCCTAATGGTGAACATAGAAGAGGTCAAGTTTTAGAGGTTAAAGATGATCTCGCAGTTGTTCAGGTGTTTGAAGGAACGACAGATCTTAATACAAAAACCACGAAAACAAGATTTACTGGTGAAACCGCTAAAATTGGTGTTTCAATTGATATGATGGGTCGTATTTTTGATGGGACTGGCAAACCAATTGATGGCGGTCCAGATATAATTTCTGAAATGGAATTAGATATTAATGGGGCTCCCATGAACCCATCTGCTCGTGAATTTCCTGCTGAATTTATTCAAACAGGTATTTCTACCATTGATGGGATGAACACACTAGTTCGTGGTCAAAAACTTCCTATATTTTCTGGTTCAGGTTTACCTCACAATGATTTAGCTGCTCAAATTGCAAGACAAGCTAAAGTTAGAGCAGAGGACACGGATTTTACTGTTATATTCGCTGCTATGGGTATTACTCACGAAGAAGCTAATTTTTTCATGAAAGATTTTGAAAGGACAGGTGCACTTGAAAGAGTAACAGTTTTCATGAACTTAGCTGATGATCCATCAATTGAAAGGATTCTTACTCCTAAAATGGCACTTACAACGGCTGAATATTTAGCTTTTGAAAAAGATATGCATGTATTGGTTATTTTGACTGATTTAACTAACTACTGTGAAGCATTAAGGGAAGTTTCTGCTGCAAGAAATGAAGTACCTGGAAGAAGAGGGTATCCTGGATATATGTACACGGATTTAGCAGGAATATACGAACGTGCTGGTCGTATTAGAGGTAAAAAAGGTTCAATTACTCAGATGCCTATTTTAGTCATGCCTCAAGACGATATTACCCATCCAATTCCAGATTTAACTGGTTATATTACAGAAGGACAAATTGTGCTTAGTCGTGAACTTTATAGGAAAGGTATCTATCCTCCAGTAGATGTACTTCCCTCATTATCCAGGTTGATGAGCGGTGGTATTGGAGATGAAAAGACTCGTGAAGATCATAGTGGAGTTTCAGATCAGCTTTATTCTGCTTATGCAGAGGGTCGTAACTTAAGAGATTTAGTTGCAGTCGTTGGTGAAGAAGCATTAACTCCAAGAGATCAAAGTTTCTTGAAATTTGCCGATGAATTTGAAAAACAATTCATGACCCAAGCTAAAAATGAAGATAGAACGATTGAGGAAACATTAGATCTTGGTTGGAAACTACTTAGTCTAATTCCTAAATCCGAGCTTAAGAGAGTTAAGGAGGAACATATTCCTAAATATCTTCCTGATTCCTCTTAAATGTTGTAATTGTATATAAATGAGTTATACAAATTATATAGCGTTGATTTAAATATGGTCTAATCGAGGAGAAAAAAATGGCCCAGGATACCATTGAAGGAATTAATCCAACACGAATGGAACTTTTAAACCTTAAAAACAGAGAAAAACTTGCAGTTAAAGGTCATAGTTTGCTTAAAGAAAAACGTGATGCTTTAATCATGGAGTTTTTTGAAATATTGGATAGGGTTAAAGGTTCTCGTGAAAAAACCGAAGAGAAACTAAAAGAAGCTTATACAAATTTAACTGAAGCCCAAGTTGTAATGGGAGATTTGAGTGTTCAAAAAGCTGCTTTAGTTGTTAAAGAGTCTGTAGATGTTAAAATAGAGTCAAGGAGTATTATGGGTGTTATAGTCCCTGTTGTTGATTCTAAAATAGACTCAAAAACGGTTGTAACAAGAGGCTATGGGTTTTCAGACACATCAATAAAGTTAGATGAAGCTGCAAAGAAATTTGAGGAAGCAATTGCTTTAATAATTGAACTTGGTGAGATAGAAAAAACGATTTATCTTTTAGCAGCTGAAATCGAATCTACTAAACGTCGTGTTAATGCTTTAGAACACATCATGGTTCCTAAAATTAAAAATACAGTAAAATCTATTGAAATGAGACTTCAAGAAATGGAAAGAGAAACATTTGTCCAATTAAAAATGATTAAATCTTCAATTGATGCGAATTCTTAGATTTTTTTATTTTTTAATTTATTTTTTAATTTTAAATAATCAAGTATTTCATTTTTCAAATATATTTATATATCATTTTTTATTTTCTTTTTTTAAAATGGAAATCAAATGAAACGAGATCCTTTTAAGCAATATTTTAAAGATCCAGATAGGAAAGCTAAGCTATATATATTTTTAACAATATCAATGATTAGTTCTACTGTTTTATTAACAATAGGAACAATAATTTTTATTTTAATGGTTTTAAAAATAATATAGTTAATTAAATTTATGGGTTAGTGGATTAGGAATCTGTGCTTGTAAATCTCCGATTTCAAGTGATTTCAAGTATAGTAGTTCAATAGTTGAAAATTCTATTTATATCATAACTTGCTTTTTTGATATCTCTTTTTAGACTGTATAATTTATTGTTTTTACTAACTAATGTTAATACTGGCTGATCTTTTTCTATTATTGTATTTTCATAGGGAATATCAGAAATAGCTACATTTTTGCTTAAATTTTTAAGATCGCCTATGTTGAATTTTATCCTTTTTGGAGCATAGATGATTTTCTTCATGAAGTAGTTATTAGGCTCTGAAATATCAATTAAATCTCCATCGCATGCTTTAATATGGGCTTCTAAGAGGTTTATTCCTAAAACTTTTTCAACACACTCATAAGTTCCTTGAAATCGTGGATTTACTTCAATAATGCTTATTTTGTCATCTTTAAGGATTAAATCAACTCCAACTGATCCTATAAGATTCAAATCACTGATCATATTCTCTGATAGATTATAAATTTCTTTTAAATTTGATATATTGTATTTATCCTGATTAATTGGGGTAATACTACCAGAATATCTAAAATCTCTTCTATTTTCATTTTTTTGATAATAGCTGTTGTGGATGTTTTCATTTCCAATGATAGCTTTACTATCATTTTTGCTTCCAAGTAAAGAACAACTTAAATTATCTCCGTGAATGTACTCTTGTAGAATTAATTTGTTTTTACTGTATTCTTTATCTAATTTAAATAAGATGTCTTTAAATTGGGGACTTGGTTTAATGTTTAAAAAGTTTATTCCATATCCTCCAGATCCACTAACATCTTTTAAAATGAATTCCATCTTATTATATTGTTTGATTATATCTAAAGTGTCATATACATCGTGTAGTTTGAATGTTAGTGGTAGTTGATATCTATTTTTCATTTTTTTATAGAATTTGTACTTGTTTTCTACATTTTTTGTATCCTTGCTTCCAATGATTTTTTTTTTATTTTTTTTTAAAATCTTGTTTAATTCAGAAACATTGAGGTTATTTTCATTGTTTTTAGGTTTGATATTTCCATTGAAGTAGTTTGGTGAAATACCAGTTGTAAGTATGATGTAATCAACGATTTCAATCCAATCAGAGCTTTGGTTTAGGATTTCAATAGGGTTGAATTTTTCCTCAAAAAGTCCACAGCTCTGGTATGGTTTTTGTTGAAGTGCATGTTTTTCTTTATAAGCGACATTACAATCTTTTGTGTTATAATAGCTTGAAGAATAAGTTTGGTAATTTAATTGAGTGGCAGAAGTTACCACTACTCTTGTATTAATACCTAAAATAAGTAATTTATCCATTAAATCACAAAGAAGTAGAACTAAATAGTCCCGAGCGGAGTCGAACCGCCGTCTCCGGGTCCAAAGCCTAGAAGGATTACCACTACCCTACGGGACTGATTTCATTATAATAAATTTTTTTAATATGATCGCGACAAATTTTTCACGATTAATTTACTTATAAAAGCTATTTTATGTACTATAATTAATAGCATTCTAAACTTTATTAAAACTCCTATTTAAAGAATGCTATCAACTTAAGGATTTGTATTTTTTTCTTTACTCATTATCCTTATTTTCAGTATTTATTTAATATTTCTATTTGACCACTAAAATTTACTCATTTACATAATTGTACCAGAATATAAACTGATTTAAAATAGTAAAACTTAAATAACAGTACATAAATACTTTTATTAATGATTTTATCATTAATAAAAAGTGAAAGATTGAATTAGAGGATGATAATGGATAATCAGTATTTTTTTGAAAGTATGAGTAACTTAAAAGCAAGTAAATATGTCTTGGTTGAAATGAAGTTTTTCATGAATAAAAAAAATGTTTTTTGAAGATTACATATACTAAATCATTGATAGCATGGTAAAACACTTTTTTGGAGTTAGATTATTGTATATATGGAAAATTTAAGTTAGATGATCTTATAATTAGTAAAAAAGCATTTTTTAGTCAAAGACAATATTTAAATTATAGTGTTCATAGATCTCAATTAAAATGACGATCTAACAGACTTATAATCAACCAAAAACATAAGTATCAATAAATATAAAGGTTATATGATCTTGGATGTTGAGGGTAGTAAAGTTGAGATTTTTAATGATAAAAAAACAAGGAAAAATTTAATTTAAGTGAAAAATGGGTTGTATAATCGTAAACCCGCGCTATAGAACATTTTAAACATTTTTTGCTATTACTAATGTTTATATGAGTATATACTTGATTTAATAATGGAAAATGGCGAATATAAATGAGAGCTTTATAATAAAAAAATATTAGATAATTTTGATAATCTGGGAAAAATATTTGGATTTAAATAAAGATAATTCTCATTTTAAGAGAGGGATATCTGCTGATTATATTATTCACGAGAAGAATAAAATATGTAGATTTCTCTCAAATTTGGGGTTGTGAAATATCCAACTGATGGTGTTGACGAAAATTTTTGAATGTGGTTTTTTTATTTCATTTATATATTTTTTGAGTTTTAATACTCCTTTATTTTTCTTTAAAAAGTTTATAAATTATTATTTAATTTTCATTATATCCTACCGTGAAAGGATACATAGAATCACCCGATGGTGAGCCTATAGCACCTAACTTGGCTGGTAATTACGAAGGTAGTATCACTAATTCGTTAGGAAACTATGAAGTGAAGAGAACGGAGTTTGTATCGTATGGTCCTACTACCACTACTATTGATGGTCAAGTATGCACCACAGAAGGAATAATTAGTTTGTATTGGGATGGTAGACCGTCTGGTGTGGTGAAGCATCAGACCTTGAATGATTTGAACCCTCGTACGACTGGTATTGTGTTGAATCAGGATTATAATAAGTGTTTAATAATTGATGAATACAGACAAGGTTACATGGGACTATTACCATCTAAATACTCGATGATTGAGTCGTATGATACTGGAGATTTTCCTATTGGTCCTCAGTATATCTCTGATGACTCCGATTGGTTATTACTGTTCAATAACTTTCGTTTTGTTGAAGATTACAGTATGATGATCAGTTATAATGTAACCAATTAATCCTTATATGTTGGTTTATCGATATGATAGATATAAAAAAAAAGAAAAGAAATATTTTATATATTAATATATTCGAAATAATCTAAGCCTACCACTTTAACTCCATTTTTTTCATGACCTGGCATTTCGATGTAAGCATATATCCTATCCCCCTCTTTTAGGATATTTGCATAATCCTTCCCTATTTGTTCATTATACAACATCAAATATTCGTCTATAGAATCAGGATCCTTTTCTATATAATCAGAATCCTTTATAAGAATTCCTCCTGAACCAACAGTTACAACCGTACCAAATGTAATTACATATGTATATCCTTTCATATCATGATTTGCAATGTAAGGTAATACACGAACTACATATTCATGATCATTAATATTTATACGTGGTCTCATTGTTCCATTCGGTAGTTGAGTCACATTTGACCCTACTTTCAAATCGGTACTATTACCTTCCACATCATTTATTCCTACCGATGAATGATTACCCAATCCTGAAATTATCATTAAAAATATAATAGCTATTATTATACATACAAAACTTTTTCCAAATCCCATAATTCACACACTCCTTTCAATATTTTCCAGTACTTCATCCAGAGTTTCATTAGCAAACTCTGTTAATCCTTCATCAACACGTAGAAATAAGCCATTAGCCCAGCGATCAACATATAGTTGATCGGTCTCTGGGTTGAGACCAATATTATAATATGCTTCGTTCTGGTTGCTGGTTTCAAGGAAACCTTCGATATGGTGGTTGTATTCGATGAAGAATCCTTCTTTGTCGATCAATTCTATGTTTTCTGCTATGAATTCTTCTATGTGGTTTTTTTGTATTGTTCATATTTTTTACCTCTGGTTTTTTTATGTATTTTCGTATATATATAAAAAAAAAAAAAAAATTATGGTACTGTCTAAAACTTCACTAATGAGATATTTTAAAATCAATAATTTCCTATATTTTTGAATTTAAATTTTTGTTATTTTTCAGTTTTATTTGTAAATGAAAGTTAATTTCTCTTAAAAATTCCATATTTTTTGACATTATAGAAATTACAGAAAATTTGAATATATTTTTCTCCATAGCTTTATTCGGTGATTTTTTGTTTATTTTAAAAAATTTTTTATTTTTTAAAGTTAGAAGCGGAAAATCAAAGATTTTTCTAAGTTATCTTCGATAACAAAATCGAAGGAGGGTGTAAAAAAGTGTGGAGTTTTTTTCGATTTTTGAAAAAAATCGAAAATGATCATAAACCTTTATTTTACTAAAAGTATCATCCACACAAAACTCATACTTGAAAAATACAGTT
>JAISZW010000169.1 GCA_031284445.1 Candidatus Methanovirga basalitermitum
AGTATCTATTAGAATTGCTCTGCTGTCCACGTTTTTGGATCTCAAAAGACTTACATTTTGGACAATAAACACCATCAGCCCAACGAATGCTTCTAAAAAGTTCCAAAACAAATTTTCAGCATAACAAACATGTCCATATTATCAACTAAAGTAATCATGAATTATAATCTATACAAAAAACTATATATACTTATGCACTATGTTAGGTTCATGAGCGTAGAAAATAAATAATTGGATTATAAAACAAATTAGATTTTAGTGGCTTCTACTCTATCTTCTTGAGACATTTCAGCCAGCATCTTAACTCTTTTTATATCCAAACCAAGACCTTCACCCACACGAGTCCCATATTCAGGTTCTGCTCTGTAAAAAAGAGACGTTTGCCTGTATTGAATTCTTTCTTGAGCATTACCTAAGTGACCCACGATATTACCTACCAAGTTGTTTTTATCAGTATTGTTTAACACTCTTCTCCAGAATTCACCAACTTGAACAAAATCAACATCTTCAACAGGTCTTGTATGTTTATCAATGACTGCTTGTACTTCAACAGCTGGTGGTTTAAATGATATGTCTTGAACTGGACCACCTTGAGAATTTGGATAGTAGTTAGGAGTTGAACCGCCATTATCATCTACATCCATAGGTCCATCTCTCTGATAATTATTAATTTTAGCATTTTTTGCACGATTAATTGGAATTTGATGATGATTTGGACCCAATCTATGTCTTTGAGTATCCTCATAAGCAAAAAGTCTTCCTTGTAATAACCTATCAGGTGATGGACTAATGCCTGGAACGAAATTTGAAGGTGCAAAAGCTACTTGCTCAACTTCAACAAAATAATTTTCAGGATTTCTATTCAAAACCATTTTTCCAAGAGGTATCAATGGATAGTCACCATGGTACCATACTTTTGTAACATCGAATGGATCAAACTTATATTCCTTTGCTTCGTCATTTGTCATGATTTGAACATACACATCCCATTGAGGATAATCTCCAGTTTCAATAGAGTTATACAGATCTTCGGTTGCATGGTCAGGATTTTCACCACACATTTTAATGGATTCATCATTTGTAAGAGTTCTATTTCCTTGTGATGTTTTAAAGTGATATTTAACCCATACATACTCGTCTTTCTCATTGTACCACATATATGTGTGGCTTGAAAATCCATCCATATGTCTATAGTTTTGTGGTGTTCCTCTATCAGTAAATAAAAATGTTGCTTGATGGAGAGACTCTGGAGTTAAGGATAAAAAGTCCCAAAACATATCAGCATTAGCTAAATTATTAGAGGGATGCCTTTTTTGTGTATGAATAAAATCTGGGAATTTTATAGCATCTCTAATGAAAAATATTGGAATATTATTTCCAACTAGATCATAGTTTCCTTCTTCAGTATAAAATTTAACTGCAAATCCCCGAGGATCTCTTTTAGCATCAGCAGAACCTCTTTCTCCACCGACAGTAGACATTCTAGAAAAAATTTCAGTTCTTTTACCAACTTTTGATAAAAATTTGGCTCTTGTATACTTTGAAAGATCGTTGGTCACCTCAAAATAACCATGAGCCCCAGCTCCCTTTGCATGTACAACACGCTCTGGTATTCTTTCTCTATCAAAGTGAGCTAATTTTTCAATTAACTGAACATCTTGCAGTAAAGTATAGTTTGAACCTTCACCTGTAGTCATTGATGCTTGATCATTTGATATAGGAATACCCTTATTTGTAGTTAATTTTTCATCTGCCATTTTCAACACATCGAATTTTAAACTTAGTTTAACTTATTTTTAATTATATCAAAATATTTATAACTAATTACATATATACTTATATATTAAAAAATCAATGCTATCAACTTAAGGATTTTTGATTAAAATTTCTATTTAAAATCTTGTTTATCCAAGCTTTATTTTTAATTTCAATCAAAATTTAAAAAAATAATTTTCTTAAGTTGACAGCATTGGGTAGTGTACTTTTATATTACTTAAGTTTTATATAGTAGTTATGCCCATAAGTATATACATAAAAAAATTGAGGTGTTTATTTATGGGTAAACGTGGTCCTAAACCAAGTTTTGTGAATGTTTCTTGTCCAAATAAGGATTGTAAAGATCATGGTAAAATTGAAAAAGGTAATGTGGTAGGTAATGGTACTTATAAAAACAAAAATGGTACTGTTCATAAATATGTTTGCAGAACATGCTCTAAAAGCTTCACGTCAAATGCAAACACAATACTACATAACTTAAGAACCAAAGAAGAAATTGTTTTTCTAGCTCTAAAAATGCTTTTAAAAGGCATGAATCTTAGATCAGTAGCCGAAGTTTTAGAAGTTAAAGTTGATACTGTACGCAGATGGTTGCAAATTTCAGCAAAGCATTGCGAAGAAGTTAACAAAGTTTTAATGGAAGATATAGATGTTGATAAGGTTGAACTTGATGAATTATGGACTTATGTTAAAAAAAAAACATATCCAAGTATGGATTATCAATTAAGAAAACGAAAGGATGGTTCTAATTAATTTCCACATGAATACGGTATTAATTTATATCTACCCATCAGACATGACTCAGAAATCTGAAACTTGTAAAACAAACATGCGATAGAATCCAGATAATAACCTGCCTTTATTTGCTAACGATTTAGAGTGTATTTTACAAAAAGTCATTTATTTGATTAGAGGGTGTAAAAAAGTGTGGAGTTATTTGGAAAAATTTACTTTTATTTATAAATATATAGTTGCTTTGATAAAGTTCTTAAAAAATGAATCTTTTCAAATAAAGAAAGCCATAGACTTTCTAATTGAACAAGTTCAATAAAGAAAACTTTGTTTTATTCGCAAAGTGAATTTAGGAAAATCTTTGATTTTCCGTTTCTAACTTTAAAAAATAAATTTTTTAAAATTAAGAATATTAATGACTAAAATTTATTTAAAAAATTAAAAACTTTTCCATAATTACTATATTATCAGTAGTTCGTAAAGTATTAATTGTGTGGTGTATACTATTATTTATGAAACTAAAAAAACACCACATAAAATACTATTGAATGATGATGTATTAAGTCTTTCGGTTAATGTTATTAGTGATATGTTGGGGTTTTAATCGGCTCTTAATGCAGTATATAGTGAGAAAACGATTGTTTATCATCTTCTTAATGCTACTACTTCTCGAACTAGTATTAGTAATGTTAGTAATCTTTGTAATGC
>JAISZW010000190.1 GCA_031284445.1 Candidatus Methanovirga basalitermitum
CGTGATGTTTTCTAATGAATAAAAAACAGTTAGCTATTGATTTTGCAAAATCTTTAAATTATAGGGAAATTGAACAGATTATTTTATTTGGATCAGTTGCTCGTGAGGAGGATAACGAAGATTCGGATATAGATATTCTAATTATTACCAAAAACATCGATGATGAATTAGCTATTGAAGATGATGTTGCAAGTAAAGTTTTTGATACACTTATACAAACCAAACAATATCTTTCTGTAAAATTTGTACCAAAAAAACATTATGAAAATCATAGTAATTTTTCATTTTATACTAATGTAAGAAAAGATGGTATAATACTTAGTTAATAAAAATGAGTTGATTTTTTATGGATGAAGTACATTTAATATTTCAAAGAGCTTTAAAAACATTAAAAGTAGCTGAATCTAATTTTAACAATGAATTTTATCCAGATTCTATCAATCGTTCTTATTATGCAGTATTTTATGCTGCAAAGGCATTGTTGCTTAAAAAAGGAATTAGTAGTAAAACACATACTGGAACTATTCATCAATTTTGTTTAGAATATGCTGTAAATGATACTTTTGATAAAGAAATATCAAAATTTTTCGCAAGAATAGAAGAAGATAGAGAAAAAGCAGACTATGATTTAACATTTGAATTTAGTAGATTAAAGGCAAAAAAGATTTAATTAGTGCAAAAAAATTTATTGAAGAGTCTAAAAAATTTTTATGAATATTGAAAGGTTGCAAAATTCAAATTTTAGTTTAAATGGATATTTTCGTTGTTTTAAATTTTTTTATTGTTGAAAGTTTATTTTCAACTTAGAAGAATTTATTCTTCGTTTCTAAAGTTAAAAACGGAAAATCAAAGATTTTCCTAAATTCACTTTGTTAATAAACGGAAAATCAAAGATTTTCCTAAGTTATCTTCGATAAGAAATCGAAGTTTTTATTTATTTTAAAAACTATATTGAAATTTATTTATTAAAGGTTATGGGTCATGTTTTATAAGTTAAATAATTTTTTTAAAAATAAAAAAGTTTTAATTACAGGTCATACGGGATTTAAGGGGTCATGGTTAGTTTCATGTCTTTTAAACATGGGAGCAGAGATTACAGGTTTTTCTAATGGAATTCCTACAAATCCAAGCATGTTTCGGGTTTTAAGTTTAGGATCAGAGATAGATCATGTGATTGGTGATATTAGAGATTTTTCTATATTAAATGATCTTATTAATAAGGTAAAGCCAGAGATAGTTATACATTTAGCAGCTCAACCATTGGTTAGACAATCTTATTTAGAACCTGTTGAAACCTATCAAACTAATGTTATGGGAACCGTGAATCTTTTAGAAGCTATTAGAAATTACAGTCAAACTAATCCAAATAAACTAGCTGTTCTAAATGTTACCTCAGATAAATGTTATGAAAATAAGGAAATTAATTATTCATACAAAGAAAGCGATCCTTTAGGAGGTTATGATCCATATAGTTCTTCTAAGGCATGTTCTGAGATTGTTACTTCTGCTTATCGTAGATCATTTTTCAATGGTGAAAATGTTTCAATAGCTACAGCAAGAGCAGGGAATGTTATAGGTGGGGGGGATTGGTCAAAGGATAGACTTGTTGTTGATTGTATTAATGCATTAGTTGATAATAGAAAAATTGTTTTAAGAAATCCAGAAGCTTTAAGACCATGGCAACATGTTTTAGAAGCTGTTCATGGTTATTTAACTTTGATATATCATATGGTGGAGAATAATCTTTCAAATATTGATTTTAATAGTTCTTGGAATTTCGGACCTTATGATTTTAGTGTATGTAGTGTTGAATCCTTAGTGAAAATGGTAATCGAAACTTGGGGTGGTGGATCATACAAAATTGAATCCAAAGATGACTTTCATGAAGCTATTTTGTTACAATTAGATATAAGTAAGGCTTTAAAATATTTAAATTGGAAACCAGTTTTAACTCTTGAAGAATCTGTAGATTTTACTGTTGATTGGTATAAGAATTTTTATAATGGAAATGAGATGTTAAATTTTACTATTGAGCAAATAAGTAAATATTTTAATAAATGTCCTGATAAAAAATAGAGAATATATTTTTACAATTAAAATTAGCTTATTTTTTTATTGATTAATATTCATATCTAAATATTTACAAAAATCTAAAATAATTTTCATGAAATCTACTCAAGTTTTCATGAAAAACGTGAATATCATGGTAAACATTTTTTAAAATAAGTAAAAATCCTCTTAAATCTTACAGCATGCAGTCTAAGCACATACAATTGTTTTTTCCAAGCTTATTTCCTTTTCAATTGTTAGGAATATGATTTTAAGGTTGATTTAAATTTAATGTGTTTGGTGGTTTACCTATTTTCAAGTTCCATTCAGCTCTTCTAATTGTTAAGTAATATTTTTTTGTTTTGTTTTGAATGTAATATTTTCTTCTCTGATCTAAGAAATGTTTCTCGGTAGTAATTTTCTAATTTATTTCATGATGCTCTTATAAAATTTTCTTCCATCTGCTGTCATGCCTTTAATTTTTTTTACCAGATAAATTTTTTTTAAATTTAAAATGAAATCATTAAAGTTTTCATGTTTGTTGATTTTTAATGGTTGGTTCCATTATAGGCAACATTTTCAGAGCCACAGTTTCTATATATCTCTTTTTTGTTGTCTATAATGAATTCCACATCTTTACCAAACTATTCACAATACTAACATGCTTCTAATTCCCATTCTTTTTTTTTTTTTTAAGAATTATTTTTACTGTTTTTGGCTTCTACTTTGAGGTCATTATCCACAAAGTTTATAATGTTTTTTCGACAGATTTTATCTTGTGGGGTTTTTTCTCCAAGAATTCATACCCCAGATTGTTATGTGTCATGATCATATTTATTATCAATGTGTCTCAAAAATATGAAAAATCAACGGAATCCCCATAGAGATTCAACATGATATACCATCAGATTTCATATTTTTTCCAAAAGTACATCCAAATTAAAAATTAATTATTAA
>JAISZW010000231.1 GCA_031284445.1 Candidatus Methanovirga basalitermitum
ATCCTTGTTTTAGTGGAATATCTTTTGCAATGGTGGTGCGTGTGAATTGCTCGTATGCTTCCTCTGATGTGTCGCAATCCGTGTTTTAGTGGAATATCTTTTGCAATAACTTAACAATACATCAACCACGAATTCCCAATACTTAATAGCATAACGTGTTTTAGTGGAATATCTTTTGCAATAACTTAACAATAGCTAAGAATTTTTCTTGGATCATGGTAGAAATCAATGCAAATTGCTTCTTTTTTTGGAACTTTTGTGAAAGTTTCAATACCATGACCTTATTTATATAGTATTGCACACTCCATATAAATACTTTTTGATTCATTTTATTTGGTTATGCTTACTTTAAATTATTAAATTAGATATATCTACTTGAATAAATAGTTAAACTATTATTTTAATCTATGTTTTTATATTTAAGGTCTTAAAAATAAGAATTAATGTATAAGGTGGTTTTCATTGCTTTTTGTTAAGATAAGGAATTTGTTGGAGATTTGCACAGAATGATGGTTTCTATTTTTTTTTAATGAATAGCTTTTCACCATCTTAAGTAGAATCCTGTGTATTTTTCTTTTCCTTCTAAATATTTTCCTACAAGTTGTGATTGATGAACAATAATATTTGAATATTTAAACTCTTTTTCATTGAATTTTATCTTGTTTGATAATTTACTATAAATGCTTGATATTAGTTTTTTTCGAGCTTTTTGTGAAAGTATCATCATACCATCTTTAAATTGAAAATCATCTAATTTAAATTGTTTCTTATTGATTAAAGAGAGGACTGTTTTATCAACTATTTGTTGTCTGAATTCTTCAATTAAGTCAAAAACTAAGCTTATTCTTCCATATCTATCTGCATGTAAGAATCCACAGTATGGGTCTAATGATGCTAAATATATTGCTCTCCAGGTTTCACCTTGAAGAATAGCATAACCATAGTTTAACATTGAATTTACAGGGTCTTTTGCTTGCCTTTACTACGAGCATCAAATCCCCAATAGTCATCCACAGTATGTTTTATTCCCTTCCAATATTCAACTGATGCTTGTCCTTCAACACCAAAAATTTTACCTCTAATATTATCAATTTTAGTGTTAGGGATTTCATCTAACTTTTTTGAAAGTTTTGATATTTTATCTCTTTGTTTTAATAATAATTCGTCATTGTTTCGTGATTTAGCTAAGGTTCCAAATGTTGCTTTTTGATTTTCAATTTTTGCTTTAATAAATCCTTTAGCTAAAATACCACTTCTTTTATCTGAAAGTGCTAAATATTGTTCTTTCTTTATGTTAACCTTCTTTTTCTCAGGTGGGGTTAATCTATAATCTAAATATCCTTTCCAATTAATAGCTATTAAATCAACATCATTTTGAGCAAGTAATCTACATGCATCAAAAGTTATTGAACCTTTTCCAGTAATAACAATCTGACTTATGTCTTTAACTAAAAAGTAATCTTTTTCTTTTCCATTTTCCTTAATTACTATCTGATTATCTCGTTTAGCTATTGATTTACCAAAACCATCAATAATAATCCTCATAAATAACATTTTTCCTTAATATTTATATCGAATAATATCTGCAGGAGTCATTTATATCAATTTAAACTCTAATTGGTGAGGTAATGTTATTTCGTAGTCACTGAAAATCTCAATAGAATCTTTACATGCTTCACAAATGGGGAATATTATTATGCTATCCCTTTTTGAAGATAAATGTACTTCAATATCTTCAATTAAATCTATTCTTTCATTTAAGCTTAAATCTCCTGCAAAAACTGATTTTTGTATTCTATAAAATCCAAAATGTCTTAATAGTTTAATTAAAGTGTTTCTACTTTTATTTTCAGAAATATCATAAACTACAAGTATTAACATATTGATCATTAAATTTTTCTAAGTTTAATAACTATTCAAACTTTTTTTAAAAAAAAAACTCTGAATTTTCTAAATCTAAAATAAGTAAAAAATCGTGAGATTATTCTAAAATTTATCCTTCCACACATTCGTGAAAAACAAAAAACACAAGTTTTTCTAAATTGCTTTCAGCGATAATCAAATATTCTTCTAAATTTCTTTTTGGAAATAAAAGATTGATCAAATAAATTTTATTCTTTAATAATCTTACAACCTACTTTTTTTTGTCTTTAAAAGCTATTACACTTTTGATTATCTTTCTATTTTTGCAAGATCTTGCATATTCTTTTTCTTCCATTTGTTTAAATCCTTCCTTTATCATATAGTCAATTGAACTTTTTTTAGTTTGTTTAAACTCTAAAATAATAGTATAATCATTTTCTTCAATGACTAAATCTGCACTTCCTTTATTGGTGTGTACTTCACTATGAACATGTACTCTTGCTGTGTAAAGTAAGAGGAATATTATTGAATGATAATATTTCTCATCATCTCCTTTTAAATCATAAGGTACGGGTGAAAGATAATCCCCAATTGTTTCAATTATCTTCTCTTCGTTTCCCTCTATTGTGTATTTTAGAAGTTTATCTGCATACTCCAAAAAATCAATATAAGATATATTGAATATTCATGTATTAAATTTTCAGATAATGCAGATTTAATCTCGTAATTTGGGATTTTCAAGTTATATATTGCCCTAATATCTTCTGTTTTAACTTTATCTACGGTTAAATATCCAGTTTGAAAAAGTAATATTTCATCCTTAATGTTTGTAGTACTTGGATTTTCAATTTCACTATCAATGACTTTAGTGGGTTCAGCAATAGCTTTAATAGAATATTTACTCATTGGATAATCAGTTAAAGCACTTGGTGTTCCTGTATTAAACCAATTTTTAGAAAACTTAGCATTACTAAAACATAGAAGTGTAGAATAAGGATTATATACTTTTTCTTTACCATTCCAACTGTAGCCATTATAAAAACTTCTAATTTTTCTTATAACTTCAGAATTAGTGTTATTTAATTTTTTAGCTAATTTTTCATATATTTTATGAAATAAGATTCTAATTCAACTTGAGTGTAACCACAAATAGAATTAAACTCATCAATTAAAGTCAAATCATTAAGATTATTGAGTTTAGAAAAAACAGAAACATGACCAAATTTTGATATTCCTGTAAGGAATATGAATTTAATATATTCATCATTCTTTTTTAAAACTTCATAAAAACTTCCCAATGTTTCTTGAAAATCTTTAAGATTTTTATTTTGAAGATTTGAAATAATTGGTTTATCATATTCATCTATTAAGACAACAACTTCTTTTTTTGTTTTATTATAAATTTTAGTGATTAATTCCGTGAACTTTCCACTTAATGTTTTACTGCAAATTTCTATTTGAAATGATTGAGCTACCATATAAAGGAGGTCATTGATTTGATCTTCTAAATCATTTAAATTTTTATATTTTCCACCAGCAAAATCTAAATGTATGACCGAATATTTATCATTCCAATCCCATTCACCATAAATATATAATCCTTCGAATAGTTTTTTATTTCCCTCAAATAATTCTTGGTAGTGACCCTTTTAACTACTGATGTTTTTGTGTATGTGGAATGGGAATGTTAATAGTTCTTTTAGAGACCATACATGGTCAGTTTCTTCTGCAGACATCATTGGTGTTACTTCATCATATTTTCTCCAGATTTTACCTTTTATGTTTTGTAAATTGAGTTTTTTAAGAGGGATGTGGTAAGTGA
>JAISZW010000080.1 GCA_031284445.1 Candidatus Methanovirga basalitermitum
CAACAACAGTACACTTAGAAAACAAAAAACAATTATTTTATTTATATATATATATATATATATAGGATTTAGGTCTGAAAACTTTTAAACTTCTAAATTTATTTATTAATCTACTAATCCTCATAAAAAACAAACACTCCAACCATCATTTATAAACATGACTAAAAAAAAATATTTCATCCTGACTTTTATTTTATCTATTTAATAAATAAGCTATTCATACAATGAAATAGAAAAATATCTTAATATGTTATTAATTATATTATTTATTAATATTTAATAATATATATAATATTTTATTTTTCGACTTAACATAATTAACCAAAGTTATTAGTGAAAATTTTGACAGTCTCTGTAAGGAGTGAATTTAGGAAAATCTTTGATTTCCCGTTTCTGATTTTAAAAAATGAATTTTTTAAAAAATAATAAAAGATTATAAATTTATTAATTTTAAATATTTAAATTTATTTATAATCTTATAGAATTTCACCAAACCTTTTCAATATTCAATAAAATTATTTTAAAGCCATTAATAGTTTTAATTCATAATTCGAGAGATTTTAATAAAAATAGTTAAGATGGAATGATGATAAGTCCAGAGAAAATAGCTAAAATAGCCCAAATATCGTCTATATTAGAAGTTAGTGGTTATCCTAAACCAGGTAATGTTCATAGAACCCGTGATTTTACAGATATGGAGTTTGAAGACTTTTTAATTAGTGGAGTTGTTATTGGGGATAGTGTAAAAGAGGTAGCAACCCAAGTTCTTAAGATTAATCCCAAAATTAAGAGTAATGAAGCTTTTTTAGGAAAGTATATTTTAAAGGCTGTTGAAGAGACTGATAAATGGATAGCCAACAACACAAATCTTGGAATTATCATGATGTTAATCCCAATAGCTGCCTCTGGAGCTATAAGTGGTAATTTAACTGAATTACAGGAGAATATAGGATTATTAATGGAAAATACAAATGTATTTGATGCTATTGCTCTTTATAAAGCAATTAACATGACTAAAGCAGGTGGAATGGGAAGTCGAGATGAATTCGATGTAACAAGTGATAAGGCTCAAAAAGAACTTATAGTTAAAAATCAATCCATGTATGATGTTTTAAAGATTTCTGCTTCAT
Source organism: Candidatus Methanovirga basalitermitum (assembly GCA_031284445.1). GTDB lineage: Archaea > Methanobacteriota > Methanobacteria > Methanobacteriales > Methanobacteriaceae > Methanovirga > Methanovirga basalitermitum. The sequence goes on from JAISZW010000080.1 coordinate 1,131, forward strand.
GGGATAGTTTAGCAAGTGAATTAACTTCTAAAATGAAGATAACTTTTAATATTGGTTTTAGAAGATTCCATGATTTTAAAAAGGATTATTCAACGAATATTTCTACTGTTTTAACATTTTTAACAATACTCTCTAATGTTCCTGATACTTTAATTTCAAGAAAGTATGGTGAAGATAAAGCAAAAGAAGTTTCTAAATTGGCAAAAGAATTGTTAGATCATGATAATTATTCTGATTTGACTTTTCAAAATAAACTTATAGAATTTGATGATTTTCTTTTTGAAAATAAATTAAATCCAGGGACATCAGCTGATCTAACAGCAGCTTCAATTATGGTAAGCTATTTAAATGATTGTTATACTGAGTGAATAACTCATTATAAAAATGAATGGTAATATATTATGTTTTACTTGTTTTTATTATTTTATAGTTGAATGAAATAATTTTTTTTAAGTAATGGTATTTTTTAAATTCCTATTATAATTTGTTAAATTCTTAATTAAAAAAATTATAATTAATAATATATAGAAATAAATCTATTTAAATGGTTATTTTAATCATTGATAAAATATAACTTTCCATATACAAAAACATCAGTAGTTTAAAGGGTCAACATCACGACCATAATCCATTATATATGATTTAAAAAAATTCCTTAAATTTATCAAAATGTATAATTCCTTTTTCAGTAATAACACCAGTTATAAGATCATTTGGAACTATATCAAAAGCAGGATTTATAACTTCAGTTCCTATAGGAGTAATTCTGCATCCACCATAATATATCACTTCTTCAGGAGCTCTTTCTTCAATTTTTGTATCATATATGGAGTTTTCAAAATCAAATGTAGATAAAGGAGCAGCAACATAAAAAGGAACATGAAATCTTTTTGCAGATAAAGCAACCATAAGAGACCCAATTTTATTAGCTATTCCATCACTACAGACACGATCGGCACCTATAATAACCTTATTCACTTTTAGAGTTTGCATTAAATATCCAGCTGCAGCATCTGGAATTAACTTAACTGGAATATTTTCTTGTTGCAATTCCCAAACACTAAGTCTTGCGCCTTGACCAAGAGGTCGAGTCTCATCACAAATAACCTTAATATTTTTGTCCTGATGATGAGCAGTCCTAACAACACCAAGAGCGGTTCCATAGTCAACAGATGCTAATGCTCCAGCATTGCAATGAGTCAGAATAGTATCATTTTTTTCAATGATTTCAGCACCATACCTCCCAATAGCTAAGTTAGTGTCTATATCTTCCCTATACATTGCCATAGCTTCATCTAAGGGGGACTTATTAGACTTTAAAATTCTATCAACCGCCCAAAATAAGTTAATAGCTGTTGGTCTTGAGGATTTAAGTTTCTTAGCCACAACATTTAAATTTTCACCAGCAATATCTCCTAATGCCATTCCAAAAGCCGTTGCAACTCCAATAGCTGGAGCACCTCTAACAACCATTTCTTTAATTGCAAAAATAACATCTTCATATGTACTACATATAAAACAGGTTAAATCATCAGGTAATCTTCGTTGATCTATAAGAATAAGCTCATTATTTTTCCATCGCATTGTTCTCATATAACCATTCCACATATAGAAATTCAACTTAAATAAATTTAATAATCAGTAACATTAATGAGAGTATTCAAAAAGGAAGTTTGAAATGTTTTTAACTTCTTCATCACTTAATCTTCTCTTACCATTGAATATCTTATCTAAAAAATCATTTAATAGGATGTTTTCGTCAGTTAAAGGAATATTAACCAGAATTTTATCGTTGATAAAGCCAACTAAAGGTTCAAGATGAAAAGAACTAAAATTGTTTTCATATAAAAGATTAATCAATTCCTCACTTCTCCTGATAGAATTCTTTTTGATTTTATCATGCTTATTAAATTTAATTTTTTCATTGTATTTAAACTTAAGGCTGATTTTATTTGATTTTTTAACTTTCTCTACCTTTTTATAACTTAATGGAGAGGAAATAATTGTGTGTGTTTCTGTACTTTGAGGATTCATCTCCTCTGTTGAATTTTCATATGCAGTATCTTTTCCATGAATGTTTATCTGATCAATATTTTTAACATTCTCTGTTAAAATAGAGAATATTCCAGTAGATCCAATGATGACATGATCGATTTCATCTAAACCTGGTAGTCTTAGAGCATGCAAAATATAAAAATCTTTAGGAAGTTTAGATAAGTTCTTTCTAAATATTCTACTTCTTAATTCATCACTATAATGTTTTTTATATAATATGACTCCTATTACAAAGACAATAAACCCAAATAATATTAGATAATAACCATATTCTCTAACAGTTGTAACAATATCCATAATTCCAATACAAACTATTATTAAACCAAAGTTGACAGGTGTGTTATGTGGTATTCTACTTTTATTATGCTCAGGTTCAATAGAGGAAATTTCATTTACAGTAGAAACAGTTTCTTTGTTGTCAACATCTTCTAAAAATGAGTTATCTGTTTCATTTTTTAAATTGTTAACTACTGATGTTTTAGTATCTGGATTTTCATCAGTCTTATCTAAACTACCTATAAAGTCTTCTTTGAAATGATTTTTAACCACTTGATGTTTTTCCTCTTGATTAATAACCATAGAGTCAAGAACTTTATTTTCTTCAACATCGACTTGTAAATCAATATCATTAGTATTAAAAGAAATTTCAGTATCTACATCATCAATATATCCAGAATCATCTTTTAAATTTAAATTATCACCCTCAAAACCACTTTTTGTATCTGAACTATCGATAATTTCAGTTACCTCCGCATCCAAACCATCAACATCTTCAGTTACCTCTGAATCCAAATTATTATCCGTTTCAGGAATAATCTCTTCTTCATCAAAATATATTAAATCTCCACTACAAATTGAGCATTGGTAATCTTTAGTCTCTTCATTGCTATTAAGAACATATTTAAGACCACAATTCTTACATTTAACTACATAAGTATCAGAAATATTTTTCTCAGATTTTAAATACCAAGAATCTAAATTTTGACTATAACCCTGTTCCTCCACCAAATTTCCAGCACAAACTGAGCATTCGAAATTATAAGAAAATTCATGATCTTTTAAACTGAATTTTGCACCACAATGTTCACATATAACTGTTTTCATATTCAATACCTTAAAAAATGAAAAATTTATATTCTAATTAATTAAATATTTAATCTCAAACTCTTTACTATTTAAATTAATTATATGCCTATTATATATAAATATTTACAAAATTTAACATATAGTAATAGAAATGCTTCAAAATAATAATTAAAATGTAAATTTTAGTTTATTTAGATCTGAATTTAATAATAACTCTTAAAAAAAATAGTTTGAAAAGTTTTATCAGATGTAATACAATTATACTTCATATTATCTTAATTAAATTAAGTAAAAATAGATTCTCCTTTAGTAGTAGCCACAAGTCCTGGAAAATCTTTAACTATCAATCTGAAAATGGCCTCTATTCCTTCTTCTTTAAAAGATACAATTTCTTTATGAAGTACAGTTTTAGTTAAAAGCCCTGCAACTGAAGGAGTTACAATAAAAATAGAGCTCTTTAAACCTTTCATTGTCTGTTCACTAAGTGAACCTTTTCCAATGAAAATCTTAACACCAGCATTAGATAAACACTTAATAGATGACTCTATTTCATCTTTATTACTTGAAGTAGGAGATATTCCAGCCTCGCTTACTGCAGTATGGAGAAAAATTGTTCTTTCAAGAGAAAATGGAAGTTTATCACCGTTTTCTACTAGCTTTACTAACTTTGGAAGAACAGCATCGCGTCCAGTATATATTTCTCCACTAATTAAAACCTTGTCCTCTATTTTTAATTTTTTAATATCATCATTTGTTATTGGAGTTTTTAATTTAATCATTTTAACTAATTACAATATTCTATCTATTTTCTGATTGCATCTTTCATACACTTTCTATTTGCCCGTCTTTGATTTTGATTATTTTTTCTGCTTTTTTAGCTATTTCAAAATCATGAGTCACCACACAAAGTGTAGTGTTCGTCTCTTCCTGTTTTTCCTGCATTAAATCCATAATCAACTCGCTATTCTCGCTATCAAGTTGTCCTGTTGGTTCATCAGCCAGCACAACTTTAGGATCATTAACCAAAGCCCGTGCAACAGCCACTCTCTGCATCTGCCCACCAGACAACTTATTCGGATACTTATTGGCAAGTGAATTTAAACCTACAGCCTCTAAAAGATCCAATGCCCTGTTTTTCATGTCAAACGATTTCACACTACCGAATAGAGGCAACTCAACATTTTCCAAACATGTGAGATTGGGAATAAGGTTGTGTAATTGAAAGATGAATCCTACAGTCTCTCGTCTATATCTACTTAGGTTTATTTTGGATAAATCCTCTCCCATAACTTCTACAATTCCTGCATCTGGAACATCTAAACCTCCAATCATGTTTAAAAGAGTTGACTTACCTGAACCAGAAGTACCCATTATAGAGACAAACTCTCCATCCTCAATATCTAAATTAACATCATTCAAAGCTACTGTTTTTCCTTTATCATACATTTTAGTTAGATTCTTAACTTTTATCATCAATCATGAAACCTCCTTATTGAATGGATTGAAATTATAATTATTACCATAACATGGATTTTTATGCTGAAATTCACTCATAGCTTTCATTTGATTCCATGCAAATCTACAAGCTCCAAAATGATTAAATAAAAACTTATTGGTCTTTAATCTTACTATTTGACTTTTCTATACTTCTTTAATCATTTTTTCATAACTCCTTGAACTTAACATTTGGATTTTGAACTTTAAATACTTTTACACCCCTCCCTAAAGAGGAAGGGATAATCTTTTACAAGATATAAATATTTCAGTACCTCATAGCTTCATCTGGTTTTATACGGAATACTCTTAATAATGGGAGTATAACCCCTATTATTGGTATAAATAGAGATGTTAAGAAAGTTACTGCAAAAATTCTATAAACTATGCTGATATTCATGTGTAGTGTGTTAACAAAGGTTTCGTTAATGGTATGACCATTCGTCATATAGAAAATTAAAAGCAACACCGTAACCACAAACCATGCCATAAACAATTGAAAAAGAGATTCCAATAGAATTAAACCAGAGACTCTAAGGTTAGTCCACCCAATACTTTTTAAGACACCAATTTCTCTTGTTCTCTCACCCACAGCCTTTAACATTGCAACCATGATAATAATAGAACCTATAAAAACAAAGAAAAGATTTAAATAAAAAAAGAACATTTTCACACCTTTAGTCATCTCTTTCCTATATTCATCTATATTGGACATGTTAATTGAATCCAAAGAACTGGACTCATTAGCAAGCACACCTGCATCAATACTATTAACATCCGAATTAGAAAGAGATTGATTTCTAATTAAAGAAGAGAGGTTATCATTGACTCCAAAACTACTATTCATCATTGACTCATTAATTACATTATCTAACAAGTTTCCACTAATCTCACTTGAAGCTTCACTAAACAGCAATGCAAAAATACCAATCACCAGGAGAATTATAATAAATGTTGATCTCCATTTATTCCTAAAAATATTCTTTAAAGCAAAAGAAAAAAACAATAAACCCATTTAAACACCTAAATTCATACTAACTATCTTAAATCAACTACTAAAAATCTATTAAAATTCTATAAATCGTTAATTATACATTTCAAATAAAATTATACATTTTCAATTTTAAAATAAGTATTATGTTCAACATTATTTAACTAACTACATTCAATTTAAAAAAATATAATATAAATAATTATTCAAAATAAATAAAACTTCATCGTTTTAAAATAATTCCTAAAAATTTATCAACAATATATTTTAAAAGAAGATGATAACAAATCCAAATATGTCAAAAGATTTGATTTCTAAAAAAAGTAAAAAAGTTATGCTACAGTCAAAATTATTTTTGTAACGATATCTTAATTCATTTTAAATATCTTATTAGTAATATTTAAAGGTGCCATATATCTCTCCATTTATATATTATCTATTTAAATCTTTGTATTTACATACCTCTAACATATTATATTGATTATCTAATATTGATTGGTAAAAACTCCAAACTTTTTGTTCATTCTGATTTATGGCTTTTACATTGTTAATATCACCATAATATGTATAGAACTTATTTTGATAATCATAATATTTTTGAGGAGCTCTAAGACCATACATATTGTATGTCTCTATAATATCATCATATACTTTACAAGCTACCATATATTTGCTACGTACTTCTTCGAGATCACCATAATTAAATATTCTACCATATTCATCAGCTGTTAAATTATCTAAATTTTCTTTATAGTTATCTATTTCATTATTATATGCAAATAATTGTTCTTCTGTTGGTTTGGTTGGATCCATGACTCCATTATCAACTTCAGTTCTATAAGATTTCTCAGATGAAATATCCCAAGTCATTTGGTCGGCTTTATTATATTCAACATCTAAATAATATTTTTGCCATGCGATGTTTTGTTTTAAACAATCCAATCCGTAAAGTGCCCAATCAAGACTGGATTTAATATAAGTTCCGACTTCAGGAACATTACCAGCTACCAATATAGCTGCTTTCATAGCTAATTGAATATCACCCAATTCCAATAATACTTTTTCAATGTTAGAAGATGTCGGTTTAATGTAATGCTTAATAGTCTGATATTTTATATTCATGATTTCAAGATCATCATTAGATACATCAAAGAATTTAGGCCAATAACAACCACCATACTTAGATACATCTTTACCTCTCTTTTTACCAATAATAAGATTATGCACATAAGATTCTTCAGCTTGTCTCTTATAAGACACCATTTGAAAATCAAACTTCATCTTAATATTATTAACTATCTGATAACATTTAGATAGTAGTTTAAAAACCTCACCAATATCTGCATTACTACCAAAATCAATATTCCATTCATCACTATCCTTATTAATTTGTGAAATATCCATTCCATTTAATGATACATATTGACTGTTACGAACCATTAAAATAAATATGGCTTCTTGATCTATACTCATTGATGAACAATTAGTTAGAAATTGTGTTGGCCAGACAACATCTTCAGGATCATATAATATTGTAGGTTTATAAATTTCATCATGTAAATTATATTTAAAAATAGATTTAATATTACGATACCCTGAAGGTTGTCCTTCACTAATAATGAACCTACATGATTGTATATCATTAATATCGCCATCAATGATCATATAGCTTGGTTTATTTCCTTTAGTTAAATATTGCATGGTTTCATTGAATGATAATGAAGTATCAATATTCGTATTTGAAATATTTGTACTCAAATCATGATTTTTTATAGTATTTGTGCTATTTATATTCGAATGTCTAAAATCATTATTAACCATTCTTGCATTTATTGGAGCTACTAATAAACTTACTATTAATAGTAAACCTATTATTTTAAAACTATTTTTCACCTTATTCACCATTCAATAGTTCATTTAAGCTTAAACAATTATAATCATGTCTTAATTTAAATCTTATGCTTCTTCCAAATTTGCCTTTTATTCTTTCCATATTCTAAACCTCTATTTTTTTTTATTCTAATTTTAATAATGGTTAAAAAATATTCTGTGAATATTTTATATAAACCAGAATATTTTATATAAAACAGAATATTTTATATAAACCAGAATATTTTATATAAACCAGAATATTTTATATAAACCAAATAGGTTTGCCATTATCAACAGACCTATCTATATCTACTTATATATCCCAAAACCATCCATAACCCATGCTTTTAGAATCACTAAATACACCATCATGACCATCTATTCTTATATATGGATCATTATAGTTGGGCCAATTAGCCTTAACACTACTAAATTCTATACTATGGCTACTATAATTGGGATAACTGTATTGATACAATACACCTTTTTGGTTTTTCCACCATGCCGTTGATGCATCAGTATAACCTATAGGAAAAGGACCAGCCCAGATATAAACTTGTGATTCACCACTAAAATAACATTCAATTTTAGTTACAGTTGTAGGAACTTTAATAGTATGCCAGTCAACATCTCCAGAACCACTATCTAATAGCTGATAAGATATTTGTTCATTCATTATCTCTGTGGCATATATTTTATATTCGAAGTTATGGTCTCGATTACCACAGGTATTTTCATGCTCATGCTCGTAAACTTTTAAATCAAAGTTACTCACAGAATTATTTTGTATCTCATGTTCTGCATATATTCCTGCTACTTCAGGTGTAATATCTAAAGCATTAACTGGAACAGCTAACATTAAAATAATGGCTGTTAGACTCATTAATTTTAAATAGTTATTCACTTAAAACAACCCCTTAAATAGTAGTCCCTTTCAATGAAAGACAATAATAGTCATGCCTTAAGGCAAATCGAATACTTCTACCAAAAAATTTCTTAATTCTAATCATTTATATCACCATTTTATTCATTTATATCACCATTTTGGTTTTTTTAATTAAGTAAACAGAGTACAAGTACACTTGTACTCAACTAATACATGAGTATTAATTCAGTACAAATAATCGTCATAATTCAACCTTCAATATGAACTGATGGTTGAAAAGAAAAAGTAGCTCATGTTTTTATTGGCTGCCACAAGAATATATCACCAACCATGGATTATATCACCAACCATGGATTATATGAGCATAGGCATAAATAGATAGATATATGATGAAAATTAGAATAAAGTGGAAATTTAAATATCCATCCAACAAGATGGATATTAGTATTAGAAAAAGAATTTTGGGATCTGAGAAAGGACGAGTAATTATGTGAGTTTATTTGTAGATTAAGGTTATTTAAAGTTGGTACACCATTGAAAATAAAATATGAAACATTGTTTAAAAAGAAAAGTGAATTTGTCTTCATATTAAAACACCTTCAATATAATCGGCATTCCAATGTAGAACACTAATGTCTTTCCTAATCAAAAATCTTCGTGCTTTATTGAAAAATCGTTTATTTCTTATCATAAGTTTTTTCCTAAACTTAGTATAATTAGTTTTTCACTACAATTAATTTTTTATTATAGACTACAATTAATTTTTTATTATAGACTACTTTTTTATTATAGACTACAATTAATTTTTTATTATAGACTACAATTAATTTTTTATTATAGACTACTTTTTTATTATAGACTACAATTAATTTTTTATTATAGATTATAACATATAAAAGTTTCTTATACTATATAAAGTTTCGTTTTTTTTGAGGGTGTAAATTTTTGTGGAGTTTTTCATTATAATGCTTCATTTCCCAAACAGAACTAAATATTCCAATAAACCCTCAATTACTGAAAATCTTCGATTTTCATAATTACAAAAATTTAAGAAAATCATAGATTTTCTAAATTACAAAAATCTTCGATTTTTGGTAAT
>JAISZW010000115.1 GCA_031284445.1 Candidatus Methanovirga basalitermitum
GAATTAAACCTTTAAAATCAAAGTACAAAACTAACTTAAGAAAAAACTTCTAAATAATAGCTTATATCTAATAATGGAGGTTTATACTAATGAAAAATTTCTTAGGTTGACAGCATTGCTTGTATTTTATAAAACTATATATAAGAGGGTATAATAAAATATTATTACATAATATATTATAGTACGAACCAATGCTGTAAACTTAAGAAAATTATTTTTTAAAACTTTGGTTGAAATTAAAAATAAAGCTTGATAAACAAGATCTTAAATAGAAATTTTAATCAAAAATCCTTAATTTGACAGAAATGGTATTGAACTATAGTTAATGACCATATTTGAAAATTTTTTAATTGATTACATATTTTTTTAAAAATCCTATTTTTATTTGTAGTAGTGGATAAGTTCTTTAAAAAAATTTATTTTTTTAAATATAACTATATACATACATACTCACATACTTGTTTTTAATAATTATAATGAATGGTCATAAATAGCATTCGCTTGAATAATCTGAACTTATCTACTACAGCATTAATCACTAAATAATATCATTAAAATTTTTCTAAAAATTATTTGAAATCATAAGACTTAATTATGTAAACTACATATCATAATGTTGAAGGATTGAATTCTATGGATAATAATTCAAAAAAAATCAAAAAAGTCAATATACGAAGAGATGTCGTAGATAGAGTTAAAGCAGACATGATTCCAAGAAAGAAATATTTGAAGTCTTCAGAATTATTTAGATTATTAGGAGATTACAACAGAATAAGAATAATTGATGCATTAAGTAGAGAAGAATTATATGTGAATGAACTGGTCTATTTATTAGAGATTGGTCAAAGTACAGTATCTCACCATTTGAGACAATTAAGAAGTGCTGATCTTATTAAGTTCCGAAAAAAAGATAAAAAAATTTTTTATTCAATTGAAAATACTGAATTAGTTGAGCTATTAAGATTAAATCTAATTTTATTGGATCTAAAATAAGAGATTGTCAATTTATAATATTTAGCTATTTAAGCTAAATATACTAATGAGAGTTTCTATAAACTTAATTTTAATATACTTTAATATGAAGTTTTATTCGTATTTTGTTTTCTGTGGGAAAATAATCCTATTTCCTGTCTTTTTTTGCTAATTTAACCATTATTTTTCATGAAATTCTCATGATTTTTCCATATTTATCGCTAAGCGATCTGGTTTAGATTATATTTTTATATTCATTCTAATCCTTAGAAAGTTTTTAGTGAATAATAAATCCCCAACATATAACTGTTGGGGAGAAAGTCAAATTAGCTATTTAGTTATCATTGTTCCAATACCATTTTTAGTAAATATTTCAAGAAGAAGTGAGTGTTTAATCCTTCCATCAATGATATGAGCTGATTTAACACCCCCTTTAATAGCATTAACACATGTTTCTATTTTTGGGATCATTCCTCCACTTATAATTCCTTTTTCAATTAAATCATCGACATCATTTAACTTAATTTTTCTTATTAAGGTTTTTGGATCTTTAGAATCTTCTAAAACACCTGATACATCGGTTAAAATAATTAATTTTTCAGCATTAATTTCAGAAGCTAACTCACCAGCCACAGTATCTGCATTTAGATTTAATGTATCTCCATGAATATCCATACCTATGGGAGATATTACTGGAATATAATGGTTTTCTGTGAGTAAATCAATAATTTCAGAATTTATAGACTCTATCTCTCCAACTAAACCTAAATCGATGGTAACTTCCTCACCAGTTTTACTATTTTTAATCTTTTGGAGAGCCTTTTTATGGGCTATAATTAAATTTGTATCTTTTCCAGAAAATCCAATTCCTCTACCACCATGTAAACCTATTTTTGAAACAAGGTTTGTATTAATTTTACCAACTAAAACCATCTTAGTTATTTCCATTGTTTCTTCATCTGTAACTCTTAATCCTTGAATAAATTTAGGTTTTTTACCTAATTTGTGCATGGATCGTGTGATTTCTAAACCTCCACCATGAACAATGATAGGTTGCATTCCAACATACTTTAAGAGAACAGTATCTTCTACTGTAGAGGACATCCCATCTTCATCAATCATGGCATGACCACCATACTTTATCATTATCTTTTTAGTATGGAACTTCTTTATATATGGTAAAGCTTCAACTAATATATCAACTGTGTGCATATCATATCACTAAAATCGTTTCTTTTATTATATTATTTGTATTGAGTTAATTTGGACTTTAAATTATAGTTGCTTTGTAAAGTTCTTAAAAAATGAATTTTTTCAAATAAAGAAAGTCATAGACTTTCTAATTGAACAAGTTCAATAAATAAAATCAAAGATTTATTCACAAAGTGAATTTAGAAAAATCAAAGATTTTTTGTTTCTAACTTTAAAAAATAAATTTTTTAAAATAGAGTAAAAAATTAAAATAATTACATATATTCATTCATTTAAAATAATAATAATTATTAGTTCATATAATTTAAAAAATATTGATTTTATAATATTAAATTTAAAATAAAGAAAACTTCGTTTTCTAACTTAAAACAAGTTTTAAGTAAAGAAAGTCATAGACTTTCTAATTGAACAAGTTCAATAAAGAAAATCATAGACTTTCTAATTGAACAAATTCAATAAAGAAAAACTTTGTTTATTCACAAAGTGAATTTAGGGAAATCTTTGATTTCCCGTTTCTAACTTTAAAAAATAAATTTTTTAAAATTAAGAATATTAATGATTAAAATTTATTTAAAAAATTAAAAACTTTTCCATAAGTACTATATTAAGTAAAAAATATTTATTATAAATTATATATATTTTCATAAGAAATTTACTTTAAAATTCAGAAAAAATACATTTAAAATCTTACAATTTCAAATGTAAATGAGATTCTCAATAGCCAACCCCATCGATTTTGACACAGCCATTAAATTGATGTTATAAATTCAACTTTTTCTATATGAACTAATAATAGCTTGTCCTAATGAAACTGATCCATCACCTGCACAGGAATTGTTGTTTCTAATGAATTTAAATCCTTGTTTTTCAACATATTTTTTAACATAGTTTGAAATAGCTTCATTGTAGAATACTCCTCCAGTTGCTCCAATCACATCAACATTTTTCATGATTGCTCCATCAACTGCCATTTTTCCAAGTCCAATAGCTATTGATTCTTGACCAGTTTTAGCAATGTCTTTAATAGCTATTCCCTTATTCCTCATTTCAATCACTTGTTTTAGAATAGATGATGTATCTAAGACAGGTCTATTTTCATATTTACTAAATTCAACTTCGATTTTCATCTTGGAAGTGGATTTTGAAGCAATTGATTCTAATTTCATTGAGGCTTCTCCTTCATAGGTTCTTTTTCCACATATTCCAAGAGCAACAGCTATTGAATCTAGGACTCTACCTGTACTTGTTGTTATCGGAACATTAAAATTTTTTTCTAGCTGTTTAAAAACCATGTCGATTTCTTTTTCCTTGTATTTAAAGAAATCAATATAGTTGTTGATAAATAATTTTCTAAGCTCATCTTCGTCGTAAACATTGTATAGTAGTGAAAGTAAAAATCTTGCTGGATATTTGGTTGATGTGTCTCCACCAGGTATCTTTTGAGGTGATAGTGAAGCAAGTCTTTTATATGATCCTATATCAGAGTATAGTATTTCTCCCCCCCATGCAGTTTTATCATCACCGTAACCTACTCCGTCTGCTCCAATGAAAACTAATTCATCTACATTATTATCAAATGCTAAAACGGCTCCATGAGCATGATGATGCTGAATCTTGACAAGTTCAGATCCATATTCTTTTGAAATTTCCATCCCAAGAGAGCTTGTATGAAACTGTGGATGCATATCAATAGCTACAAGGTCAAAGTTCTTAGTTGAAGTTATCCTAGCAAGATGATCAATTCCATCTTGTAAGAATTGATAGGTTTTAAATTTATTTGTATTTCCAATATGCTGTGAGACAAATCCAAGCCCATCCTTTAGTATTGTGAAGGTAACATCAAGTTCACTACCTAAAGCTAAAACATTTAAATCATTTAAATCATTTGAATACTTTTTAAGATTGTATGGTGTTGGAGCATAACCTCGTGATCTTCTAATAAATGATAACTTTCCATCAACATATCTAATTACAGAATCATCGCACCGATTAGCTATTTTTCTGTTGTGTATGAGGAAGTAATCAGCTATTCCATTTAATTCATTTAAAATATCTTCATTGTTTATGACCATAGGTTCTCCAGGAATATTCGCTGAAGTCATCACATAAGCAGGTTCATTAGTATAATCAAAGAGTAGATAATGAATTGGTGAATATGGTAAAATCACTCCGATATTGTGCAAGATAGGGGCAAGAGAATCAGGAAAAGAATAGTTTTTATTTTTCCTAACAACAACAATAGGACTTTCAATAGATTTCAATGATTTTTCCTCTAACTCACCAAGTTCTGCAAATGTTTTTATGGTTTCAATATCTGGAGACATTATAGCAAATGGTTGATTAGGTCTATTTAATCTTTTTCTTAATTTTAAGATAACATCATCATCATTCACACTACAAACTAAATGTGTTCCTCCAATACCCTTCATAGCTATTATATTTCCATCATCTAACAATTCAACAGTTCTTTTTACTGAATCTCCATTAATATGTTCATGTTCCCTATTGTATAAAGTAAGTATTGGTCCACATTTATCACAACAACTTGCCTCAGCATGATAACGTCTATCCAATGGATCTTCATATTCCATTAAACATTCTTCACATAAAGGAAAATCATCCATTGTAGTTCTATCTCTATCATAAGGAATGGATTTTATAACGCTAAAACGTGGACCACAATTAGTACATGCAACGAATGGAAACCTATATCTTCGATTGTTTTTATCTCTTAATTCTTTAAGGCAATTTTTACATACAGCTAAATCAGGAGGGACAACAGAACTCCCAGATGAACTTAAAGAGCTTTTAAAAATTTTAAAATCAGTAAATGTCTTATCACAGACTATCTTTTCATGCTCAATAGAGTTTATTTTAGAAACAGGAGGTTTTTCGTCACATAAAAACCTAATAAATTCTCTCATATTCTCTCCTTGAGCAATTATTTCAACAAGATTTCCAAAATTTCTAACATAACCTTTAATTTCAAGTTTTTTAGCTATTCTATACACATTAGGTCTAAATCCCACGCCTTGAACAATCCCTTGAATCCATATCCTAACAGTTTCCATATTATGACTCCAATTTTTAGAATTAGGGAGGTTATACTATTTTTATCAATTATAAACTATAGCTATTTAATAAAAAGCTTATAATAGCTATTGTTTTTCAATTAATTAATACTTTTCTTTTTTTTAAACTTTTCCAGTTATTTTTTGTTAACTTTTTAAAAATTATAGTGTATTGTAAAATTAAATTTGTTATGATTAAATACAGTTTAGAATTTGATAAATTTTTTAATTCGTTTAAAATACTTAATTATTTAACACTCATGAACCTAACATAGTGCATAAGTATATATAGTTTTTTGTATAGATTATAATTCATGATTACTTTAGTTGATAATATGGATATGTTTGTTATGCCTGAAAATTTGTTTTGGAACTTTTTAGAAGCATTCGTTGGGCTGATGGTGTTTATTGTCCAAAATGTAAGTCTTTTGAGATCCAAAAACGTGGACAGCAGAGCAATTCTAATAGATACT
>JAISZW010000193.1 GCA_031284445.1 Candidatus Methanovirga basalitermitum
TGTTTTAAGTTAGAAACGGAAAATCAAAGATTTTCCTAAATTCACTTTGCGAATAAAACGAAGTTTTCTTTATTTTAAAGCTTTAATAATTCTATTCATTGATATTTATAAGATTTCAATCAATATTATCATAATAAAGCCCTTAAAAATTGCTACCACGATTATTTAACAGCATTCAATTTCTTCAATATCCTCTATCTTGAAGTAGTAGTTATCATTTACAATCAAAACTACCTAATTTTTTTTAAGGACTTCAAGACTTACCAGGTCTATTCTCTTCTCAGTATACGAATGATTTAGACTCAATCACTTCACTAACAAATATATGGGTTGTGAACTATAAGTAAATTCTCAGTACTTACTTCCTCTGCCAAGACAATAGTAACCTAATAAAAGGTATTGTATACCACCTATTCTAATAGTTACGATGCTTATAAATTGTTCACTTATCGTTAGCCATGTCATTTTATAGCCATTAATCACATGGATACTATGTGATTAATTAGACATTTCCATCATGTGATCTTTTCACTAATTAATTATTAATAGAGACCCTATCCTGTCGCACCATTACCTTTAAATATCTCATCAACATATAATTTGCTGTGTGGTATTTTTGTTGTTCTCATAGACTATTAATATCACACATCCTTTTTATTAATAATTTTTGGCTATAATTGTTATGTGGTTGAATATAACGATTGTTATCATCCAAATTTTTGACAGAGTCATAATTTTTTGATGAAACTTAATTTGATTAATTAAGCGAATTTTAATTCGCTGACAAGAGAAATTGGAGATTTTTCATGGTTAGAAAATCTTGATTGGTACTGAAAGTAACTTAGGAGAATTTATTCTCCGCTTGTTCACGAAGTGGACTTAGGAACATGAATTTCCTTAAGTTGATGACATTGGGAGGAATATACAAATAATAATTCTACAACATCCTATTTGAAAAATTATTAAATGAAAATTAGAACAAATATTTTTAAATAAAAAAAAATAAAGAAGATTAAATCTCTTTTTTAGATATTGAAAATTCTTAGATTTATAGATTAAATCCTACAATTATATTTTGTTGGTTTATGATTCAATTTCTTGAATTTTTAAATTATTCTTTAAAAACAGTATAAAATTCTGTTTTAATACAAGAATAATTTTAGTTATACTTTTGTTTATTAAATAAGAAAATTGTAATAAAAATTACATAACAGTATTTAGTTGAAAAAATAGTTTTTAATAAAAGTGAGATGATGATTGAAATTAGAAACCTTAATAAAACTTATAAATTAGATAATGGAGAAACCATAACTGCTTTAAAAGATATAAACTTGAATATTAAGGAAGGAGAAATATTAGGAATAATTGGAAGAAGTGGTTCAGGTAAAACCAGTTTGCTTAGAATATTACGAGGCGTGGAAGATTTTGATTCAGGTTCAGTTAAAGTTAATGACCTTGAAGTAAAACATGATTCAAGTAAATACTATTTTAACAAATTAAAAAAAGAAACAGCTATTCATCTCCAAAGATCTTTTGGCTTATGGCCTGAATCAGTTTATAATAATGTTATAAGGAAGTTATATGGTGCAAAGTATGGTGATGAAGCAACTATTGACTTTGATTTTGCAAATGACCAATATAATGATGAAGCAAGAAAACTTCTTGAGATGGTTGGTCTTGAAGATAAAATTGATCATTATGCTCCTGTTTTAAGTGGAGGTGAAAAACAAAGATTAATTATCGCAAGACAATTAGCAAAAAAACCAAAAATTCTTTTACTTGATGAACCTGCAACAATGGCATGCCCAAAAACGAAACAATCCATACTAAAAGCTATTAAAAATATTAATAAAGAGTTGAAAGTTACCGTTGTATTAGTTTCTCACCTACCAGAAGTACATCAATATTTATCAGATCGTCTAATCTTACTAAAAGATGGTGAAATTAAGGATGATGGAAATCCAAAAGAAGT
Organism: Candidatus Methanovirga basalitermitum; assembly: GCA_031284445.1. Taxonomy (GTDB): domain Archaea; phylum Methanobacteriota; class Methanobacteria; order Methanobacteriales; family Methanobacteriaceae; genus Methanovirga; species Methanovirga basalitermitum. Next base: position 1,973 of record JAISZW010000193.1, read on the forward strand.
TGTTGATGAATTCTTAAAAAATATTCAAGATGAAATTCCTTTAGATAAAAAATTAACTGATAACACTTTAATTAAAGTAAAAGATGTTTATAAGAGATATTATCTTCTTACTGGTGGAAATGTCCTTGAAATGAAGGATGTTAGTTTTGATGTTAATAGGGAAGATATTTTATCTTTGGTTGGTTCAAGTGGTGCTGGAAAAACAATTCTTTTAAGAATGATTGGAGGCTTAGATCAAGTGGATGATGGAAAAATATTATTTAAAACAAAAGATAATGATTCATGGATTGATATAAGTAAACCAAGCATTGAAAGAATGAACATTAGGAAAAATTTAGGATTTATGCACCAAGAATTTGCTCTTACCCACTACTCTACAATTAAGGATCAAATAGCTGTTAAATTAGGATTTAAAAATCAGGATACTGTAGACTATGCGAAAAAGAAAGCAAAAGAGGAAGGTTTATCTGATGAAATCTTGGACTGCCTATATCAACTAACAGATTTACCTGAAATTGAAGCAAAAAGTAGATTAGAACAAGCTGGACTTTTGCCTAAGATTTTAAATGATTTATTTCCTAAATTTCCAGATAAAGCTGTTAAAGCTGAAGTTAAACCAATTTTTGATGCTTTAGACTTGTCCTTAGATATTTTAAATAGGAGGTCTTATGAACTATCTGGAGGTCAGAAAGTAAGAGCCACATTAGCATTAGCTATTTGTTCTAAACCAGATATTCTCATGTTAGATGAACCATTTGGAGATCTTGATCCACTTACATTACGAATAGTAGCAAATTCAATTAAAACTATAAATAAAGAATTAGGAACTACAATATTAATGATTAGTCATAATATAAACTTCATTGAAGAGTTATCTAAAAGAACTGTTTTAATTGAGGATGGAAAGTTAGTTGGTAGTGGAGACCCTTGGGATGTTTTAGATAAATTTAAGGATCTTTGCAATGCGGAGTATCTTCAACATAATTAAGTTCTTGGATATTTATTAAAATGATTTTTATTTTAATCGCCAATTAAACCCTAATTTAGTTTCTACAAATGGCTTTTAATAGGGGAGAAAAATAACATTTATCGACAAGTAAATACAAGAACAAATGCTTCAATATTGGTCTATCAATTAGAAGAGTTTTTTTCATCTGATAAATATAACAAAATATATAACATACCAATAATTGAATCTGTAATGATCAGAACACCAATGATTATTTCTACAAATTCAAATAAAAGAGAAGGAACATTCCAAAAGACAAATCAAAACGTAATTTTAGAGTTTAATGCAGATGAAAATTCATGGTTTGGATATCCTGCTAAGGTAGGCAATCTTTTTTTTAATTGTTTATTTTCATCGTGATTTTATATACAATGGAATTTCTCTTGTAAATTTATTTGAGCTGGCATCTCCTAAAATGGCACATTCAAAACCTGATGGAATATTATTATTTGACAATAAAAACCAGCAGAAAAATCTTTTTTGCTATGAAAAAGAAGAAGATTTATGGATTGGGACAATTGGATATAATATAAAATTTGAATACTTTGGATATATGAAGAAGATGATACTTACACTACATAATTTAAAAGTCATGAGTAAAGGTTGGTTACCTATTCATGGAAGTTTAGTAAATGTTTATCTTAAAAATGGTGAAAAAAAGGGATTATTATTAATCGATGATTTTGGAGCTGGAAAATCAGAATCAATTGAGGCACTACATAACATGGAAAATGATGGCATTAAAGATGTTGAAATCATATTTGATGATATGATAAGTCTTCACATTGAAAATAGAGTTCCTTATGCACAATGAACTGAAATTGGAGCATTTGTTCGTCTTGATGATTTATCTCCATGCATTCCCTATGAAAATATGGATAGATCTATTTTTTTTTTCAATGCAGATAAAGACAATGCCTGTTTGATTATAAAAACCACACATTATAAGACTATTTCTAAAAATCATGAAATAGACTTGTCATGTTATTTAAATAATCACGACGATAAAAGAGGGATGTATGAGTTTGAAGACCTTGAAAAAGGAAAAAAAGTATTTATTGAAGGTAAAAGAATGAGTAAGGGTACAACACAAGAAATAGGTTTGAATGAGACATATTTTGCCAATCCATTTGGACCTATGCAAAAGAAAGAACTTTGTAATGAGTTGATTGATGAAATATTTAAATCCTTAAAAGCTAATGGTATTTATATTGGTGAAATTTATACTCAATTAGGTTTAAATAAAAAAGGTGAAAATCCATTAAATACTGTTGCAGAAGAATTATTAAAATTTCTTCAAATGAAATAATTGAATATTTTTTGATTGTGTTGAATTAAAAAGACGATAGTATACTAAAAAGTACTAAATCTGTTGATTTTATGAATAAAATAGGTTCCAATTCGTTTGATTTCTAATGCTCTATAATTTATTGATACTAATAATTAAAATGTAAACCAATTAAAATTAGAACTAAAAGAGTTTAGTGATATGATGATTAAAAATTTAATGATACCAAGTGATGGTTCAAAACATTCTCAAAAAGCAGTAAAATTTGGAATTGAGCTTGCATTTAAGATTGATGCAGATATAATAGCTGTTTATGTGCTTGATGAGAATAAGGTATGTACTTATGATTCTTTGGAGGATGAAGGCAATGAAATTTTACATAATATCACAAAAAAAGCTGCTGAAAAAGGTGTTAAAGTTGCAGAACATCTAATAACTGGAGATCCTCTTAGAGACATGAAAATAATAGCTATTAAAACAAATTCTGATGGAATTGTTATAAATGCACATGGAAAAGAAGATGAAACTGGGATTATTGGAAGCTTGGCTGATAGAATTATTAAAACATTTGAAATTCCAGTTATTTTAATTAAATAATAAGTTTGTAAATTTCAAGAAAGAACAACAATATTACAATACTTGTATGCTGGATTATAATTTTTAATATCAACTAAACATCAAGTGAGTAAGAGTATAACTGAAAAATAAGTTATAGTAATTATGGAAAAGTTTTTAATTTTTTAAATAAATTTTAATCATTAATATTCTTAATTTTAGAAAATTTATTTTTTAAAGTTATAAACGGGAAATCAAAGATTTCCCTAAATTCACTTTGCAAATAAACGGAAAATCAGAGATTTGTTGCCAAAGGCAACTTAGAAAAGCTTGTTTCCCGTTTCCTAAATTCACTTTGCAAATAAACGGAAAATCAAAGATTTGTTGCCAAAGGCAACTTAGAAAAACTTGTTTTTCGTTTCCTAAGTTATCTTCGATAACAAATCGAAGTTTTTCTTTATCTTAAATGATAATGATATCATAACACTAATAAACTTTCATCAGTAAAAATTTGGACAGTCCCATTGGGGGGAACTAAAAAGATAAAAAAATGGTGAAATAAAAGTCCTTGTTAAAGTTAAAGCCAATGAAATAGAATTATGTTTTTTCTTAAGTTGATGAGATTGAGATTAATTGGTGATTTTATGACTAAATTTACTGGAATTATAACTGCTGCTGGAAAAAGTTCAAGAATGACTGAAGACTTGGAAAATATGGGTCTTCCAACTACTACTAAATTAATTCTTGATTTTGATAAGGGTAAAACCATCATTGAAACAACAATAAACAAGGTTTTGAATGCTGGTGTTGATGAATGTATAATAGTACTTGGTCACTTTAAAGATGAAATAATAAAAGAAATATTGAAGATAAATGACGATAGGATAAAACTGGTATATAATGATCCTTTAAAGGTAGATCTTTCAGTTTCTTTATACAATGGTTTAATAAGTTCTAAATCAGATTATATCTTAGCTGTTGCTGGTGACCAATCTAACATTAGTACTAAGACTTATGAGAATCTTATTAACTCTTTTTTAGATAGGGTTAAAGATCATAATAAATTATTTACAGTTCTTAGAAGAAGAGAAATTGGAAGATTAGATTCAGTTGAAAGTCTTGGAATGCCATTTGTTACCAATAAAAATTATCTTATAAAATTCATAGCCAACAAGAATAGTGATCTGAATCCTATTTTAAGAGAAATGTTTAAGGATGGATTTGAATTCTTTGCAGTTAAAGAAGAAGATGAATTGGAGTTAGTTAACATTAACAAGTATAAAGATTATAAAAGCTTTCATTTAGAAAGACATGATTAAAGGATTGTATTATGAATCTTAAGTTTAAAAAACCTTCACAAGAGACCCGAATAGCTATTTCTAATGCATACAAGTATTATGAAAATAAGGATTATATTAAAGAAGCAGAAGGTAAAATTAGGTCTAAAACCAATCATAAGTATGTTAAATTGGTTAATAGTGGAAAATCAGCTATTTTAATGTGTTTAAACTCAATAAATTCACCAATACTAATCCCAGATCAAGGAGGATGGCATGGATTTAGGCAAATAGCTGAATTTTTAAACAAAGAAATTATAGAGTTTAAAACATATAAAGGGTTAATTAACATTGAATATCTAAGTAGTGTCATTGAAAATCTTAATGAAAATAACTATCCTAAAGGAACATTACTTATAACAAGTTTTGCAGGATACACAGCTGAACAACCAGTTAAAGAAATATATAAATTTGCAGATGAAAATAATTTACTTCTTGTTGAAGATGCATCAGGAGGAATATTGGACAATAAAAAAAACTTAGGAAACGGTAAACACTCAGATATTATTCTCTGTTCAACTGGCACTCCAAAAATCATTAATCTTGGATATGGAGGCTTTATATCAACAAATAATCATGAAATATTTGAAGAATCTAAATTATTACTTAAAACATTGTCATTAAATAATCAAATAGCTAAAGGATTAATAAATGAGATTGATAATGGTAAAAAATACTTTAAAATAGCTACTCGCTCTTGTAGGTACATAAAAAAGAATTTAGAGAATGTTATTCATGAAGATAAAAGAGGAATAAATGTTATTATATCAACAGACGAACCAAAAAAGTTAGCTATTATTTTAAAAGGTAAGTTCAATATAAATGGTTCATTCATAACAAAATGCCCAAATTATAATAGAATCAAAGAAAAAGCCGTAGCTATTGAAATTAAAAACCTAAGTCTTCAATGTTTAAATAAAGAGAACTTAGACCAAATCATTGAAACAGTCTTGAACCACTACCGATAAAAAAATCATAGATTTTTTATATCCAGCAGACTCGTTTTCATACTAATATACTATAGTGTATATAGATTCCAACTAATGAGGTTAGTCCCTAACTCTAGTAAACTACTGAAAACATCTATCTGTGATGGTTATAGTTTTCTTCGAACGGGGTTGACACATCTAAGATATTTTATAAACATAGCTTATTATGTAGTTTAGTTAGTTTTGTATACTAACTACAAATTACATTATGTTTTTTATTATATATACATATACTTTATGTGAGGGTGTAAATTTTTGTGGAGTTTTTCTAAAATTTTCAAGTTTATTTATAAATAAAAGTCAATTTTTCCAAATAACTCCACACTTTTTTACACCCTCTTTTATGTTACAAAAAATTCATCTATCTAAAAATCAAAGATTATTTAGGCAGAATTCTTTTTTGACGGAGTGTTAATTTGATAAAAAAAAAGAAAACCCAAAAATATAGGATCAAAAACTACTAAAATAACAAAAACATAAAAACACTTTACGAACTACTGATATTTGTTCCATTTATCTTTTCAGTTATTTTCAAGATGGAGTGTTGATGATGAGATTACTAAAATCCCATTCGTGCTGTTTTGGCATTCCATGAACTATTTGTTTTGCTTATTTATCGTTGAGTTTAGCAATAATCAATGAACCTAACGATGATTTTAGTTATTATAATAATTATTAATAATTTAACAGTAAAACTATTATTTATTTACATATTTTTGTTTGTTTATGAAAATATCAATATTTAAATCATAAAAAATAGAATAAGGATCAGATTTTGTTATAATATATATTTAAGGTTATTGGTTCTATAAAAATTGAAAAAAAAGATTAAATTATTAATGTAATCGATTAAAAATAGAGATTTAAACAAGGTAATATTCAAAGATATGAAAAAATTAAAAAAAGATTAAATTATTAGTTCAATATAATTTAAAGATATTTAAGCTGGTTTATCAATAATACAGCTTTTTGAAAGAACAGAACCGTTTCCACCATGTGGTGTTCTTAAAATAGTATCATTACTTTTCTCGATTTCTCTTGCTTCATTCGCTAATTTAGCAGCTACACCAATTAATTCATGGGCAGCAGCAACTAAATGAATATATCTATCAGATTCTTTAACCATGAAACATCCTTTTAAGTCAATATCGGCAACCTTTTCAGCAGCTTCATATGCAGCTATTGCTTTTGCTTTGGCATAGCCATTTTTAAATCCTGCAACTTCAGCAGCTTTCTCAGCAGTAATGATTATTTTTGGTAATTCTAATGATTTATCTGCTTCAACATCTGCGATAAGTGCATTAATTGCTTTTTGAACAACTCTATAAGCACCAGTTAAGGCTAAAACTTTAATAACATCTGCATTGAAAGAAGCCATTTCAGTTGGGTCAAGCCATTCCCTTCTTGCACCAATCATTGGGTCTCCTTTAACAATTATATAACCTAATCCTTGTTCAGTCATTTCATCTTTTTTACCTGCTCCTGGAGCATCACCTATGATAACTGCAGGAATGTCATAACCAGATAATATTTCTCTTGCTTTAGCAGGTCCTGGAGCACCTGGGTTTGGACTTATGAATATTATAAAGTCTGGATTAAATTCTTTAACTTTAGGAACCACTTCTTCAACTTGCTCAGGATTCATTTTAGCACCAGAACCAATTACTCTTACATCAATATTTGGTCTGTCTGCACGTTCGTCAAGTAATAGATCTAATACTGGTGATGTACCAATATTCCCGCTTTTGATTATTCCAATTTTAACTACCATTTTATCACTACTATTCTAATAACCATTTTATCACTATTATTCTAATATATAAAATAAACCAATATTAGAGGGTGTAAAAAAGTGTGGAGTTATTTGGAAAAATTGACTTTTATTTATAAATAAACTTGAAAATTTTAGAAAAACTCCACAAAAATTTACATCCTCCAATATTACGATTATGAATTATTATGATTAGATATTAAATAATTTGTGGTTTGATTCGAACCATTAAGTATATAACTATTAAAATATCGATTATCAGTTTTTTATATTTTATATCCAATATTTTACTCTTATATTTCTAGTTTATATGGAGGGTGTAAAAAAGTGTGGAGTTTTTTTGATTTTTGAAAAAAATTGAAAATCCTTCAAATCCTTTAATTTACTATAATATCATCCATAAGAAATGCATTATTCAAAAAATAT
>JAISZW010000156.1 GCA_031284445.1 Candidatus Methanovirga basalitermitum
AAATATTTAAACGGTTATGTTATGATTTATCAGCATTTTATTAATTACAAAGAAGATGCACCAGATAAAATACTCCAAACCATAATGAAAGAACGAACTATATCAGGTGCATGAGCGAAGATTAAAATACTACACAGATCATTTGAGTTCTACAACACTTAGTAATGGATGATTATTGTAAATCGCAAGATGTTATTTCTATAGCGATAATTAATGATAAATTTTATAAAGATAAGGAAGATATTTATAGTCATAAAAAAAATTCTATTTTTAAGTGATTGTTGTGATCGAAGAGAATATTACTGTTTTTACTAATAGAAAAAACAAATTTGTCAGAATTAAAGTTAAAAAAATCACTACTTTTTAAAAAGTGGATAGAAATACTCAAAATAAATATACATTAGAAAAAGTTTTGGAATAGAGAGGATCTTTAGAGAATTTATATATATTTCATTGAGTTTTCAGAATGATCAGACACCTTGATACATATATTGGGGGATGGAGTAAAATGGTTGAGGATAGTGTTTTAATTAAACTAATAGAAGAGAAATTCTATAATCCGGAGAATCAGTTGACTGCTAAATTCAAGGTTATTGATAAGAAATTTGATGCTATTGATAAGAAATTTGATGCTATTGATAAGAAATTTGATATTTTAGATGAAGATTACAAGTCTCTTAAAGAAAGTTTTGAGAAAAAAACAGATGAGTTAGAATATGAGATAAGAGACATTAAAGAAAATCATCTATCACATATACATGAGGATATTAATAAAATAAATAATAACTATACTGAAATGAACACTAAAATAGAAACTAATTTTAGGTGGATGTATGGTATATCAATAGCTTTATTCACTATGTTAGCAGCAGTAATAATAAAACTTTTCATATAAAAAAAAAGTAAAAAAAGGTGAATAGAATGAAAATAATACCAATGGTCTGGATAAGGCCAGATACATTATTAGGAATTATAGGATTAAAAATCTGTATAAAATGAAGAAAATCTTAAGTTAACAGCATTGATATGATATAAGGGATATTATGAGAAAATCTAGATTAAGTTTATTTAAAAGTACATCAATGGTAATATCAATATTAGGAATTTTCATGATTGTTACAACACTTGTTGTTGTAGCATATATTGGTATTTGTATAATATCAGATAGTATAACATCGAATATTGAACATGGAGGTCAATCTGATAAACTTTCATCTTTAAAATCAAATTACACTACATTAACAAATATATTCAATGATAAAAAAGAGAGATCTTATACTTCAAGTGATGGATCTTTAAATACTAATTATGTAAGTGCAGCATCATCTATTAATGTTGCTAAATCAGCACTTGATAATGTTGATAGTGCCATATATTCTAATAAGCCTAAATCAGAAGTAGATGAAGAGATGAAAAATGCTGAAGAGAAATTAAATATTGCATATGATCTTGTTAACAAATTATAAGCATTTTTTAATTAGAGTTTAGATAAGTTTTTATTTATAATGGATTGTAAAATTGTTTTTTTTATTATTCATTTTTTTGTCTTATGTGCCGTAATTATTGTATAACTGGATGTATTTATAGTTATTATACAATTATTTACAGTAATATACCAATTTTTTCCTTCTCGAAAAATAACACTATTTTTATCTTTAATTTTTTGTATGCACCAATCAACAACATCATCAGAAGCCAAACAAATATTTTTCTTTACTCTCTTTTTAGATAATTCCGTTGTACGGATTTTATCCAAATTAGATATTAGACTTGCTTTATCTTCCATAAAACCACCCATTTTTTTCATATGGGTTTAAACCCTAAACAGATTAAATACATTTCTGAACTTTTTTTTCGAGAAGAATTAGGCTTAGTTGTTTTAACTATCCTAAATTTCTTTTTAAGTTCTCTTAACATATGGTTAAAATCTTCGCCTTGAAAAAACTTAAGTAATATATTCCCTTTATTTTTTAAAATTAGTTCAGATACTTTAATAACACTTTCAACTAAATCAATTGATCGCAGTTGATCAATACTTTTTATCCCGCTTAGAAATGGTGATGCATCTGAAATGACAACATCTGCCTCTTCATTTAAGGTATTGATTATTTTTTCTTGGATTTTCTCAGTCGTGAAATCTCCTCTTATAAATGAAAAGTTCTCTTCATTGATTGGTCTTATTTTATTTAAATCCACCCCAATGATTAATCCCTTAGAACCTACCTTTTCTAAGGCTACTTGTGACCAACCACCAGGACTTGCACCTAAATCAACAACACTATTACCTTCTTTGATTAGCTTATATTTCTTATCTAACTGTAATAGTTTATAGGATGCTCTTGAATAATATTTTGATTCTTTAGCTTTCCTATAGTAATATTCTTTTTTTTTATTCCTTTGCCAACTACTTCCCATAATATCTAAACTTGAATTAATCATATTACAATAAATAGAGAAAATTACTTTATCCACCATCCAATATCTGATCTTTCTCTTGTTTAAAGTTTAAAGAACTACATGTTGGAGGACCGATTTTAATAATTTCAACATCAACCTCTCCATCTTCAACTTTCATCAACATAACTGTGGGATCGGTTAAAAGGGGTTTAGTCGGGCTACCAGGGTTTACAAGAAGTATATTGTTCGCTTGTTCTATTAATGGCTGATGACTATGTCCACTAACCAAAACATCAACTTCAAGTTCTCGAGCAATGTACTCTAATTGCTGAGTATCTCCTTTTGGATTAACTTCACCATGCTTGACTCCAATTTTAACACCTTCAATTGTTTCAACACGGCTTATTGGTAAATCAACACCATAAAATCTGTCCATATTCCCTTGAACAGCTATTGTAGGAGCTATTTTTTCTAACTCATCAATAACTTTTAAAGATGTTAAATCTCCAGCATGTAAAATAAGTTCAACATCCTTAAAGTACGTATTTAAGTTTACAGGTAAACTTTCTACTTTATCACCAACATGAGTATCTGAAATTAAACCAACTAACATTTTTATCACCTATCTTTTTTTTTAATTTTATATCTTAAGGATTCAATATCTTTTGAGCCAATCCATCCATACATAAACATGAAACCAGCAGGGGGGGATCTTAAAAGGATTCAATATCTTTTTGAGAGAGAATATTAGCATTTTCTTCATTCAATGCTTTTATTCCTTCTTCAATATTTTCAACTCTTATAATTACAATAGCTTGATTGGATTTTTTACTAACAAAGGCATATAGATATTCTAGGTTTATTTTAGATCTATCAAGAATATTCAATATTTTATTTAAACCTTTTGGTTCATCTGGAATTTCAACAGCTAAAACATCTGTTTCTTTTACAATGAAATTATTTTCTTCAAGAATTTCTTTGGTCTTTCTTACATCCTGAACTATCAACCTTAAGATTCCAAATTTTGATGTATCAGCTATTGAAAGAGCTCGAATATCTATGTTTGATGTTGAAATAGTATCAATAGCTTTTTTCAATCTACCTTCTTTGTTTTCAATGAATATTGAAAGTTGTTTTATCATAATTTATCTCCTAATTAAGATTTCTTTCATCTGTTACTCTTACTGCTTTTCCTTCACTTCTTGGAAGAGTATTCGGTTCTACTAACCTGACATTAACTCTTAAATTTATTTCTTTATGAATATGTTTGGCTATTTTATTTTCAAGTTCCTCTAATTCTTTAATTTTATCAGAGAATACTTTAGGTGTTGTTTCAACCTTAATTTCTACTTCATCAAGATTGCCCTCTCTTGTGACTACGATTTGGTAATTTGGAGTTAAACCATCAATTTTAAGTAGTGCTCTCTCGATCTGGGATGGAAATATCATAACTCCCCTAATTTTAAGCATATCATCTGTTCTTCCTGTTATACGAGACATTCTTACTGTTGTTCTCCCGCATTCACATTTTTCTCTATTAAGTGAGGTTAAATCATGCGTTCTAAATCTAATAATTGGCATTCCTTCTCTTGTTATTGTAGTTAAAACAAGTTCTCCTTTTTCACCATCTTCAAGAACTTCTAATGTATCAGGATCGATGATTTCAGGATAGAAATGATCTTCAGATATGTGAAGACCATCCTTAACTAAGCATTCTTGAGCTATACCTGGTCCCATTATTTCAGTTAACCCATATATATTTAGTGCATGAATATTAAACCGATTTTCTAAATCTTTTCTCATTTCTTCAGTCCACATTTCCGCTCCAAACAATCCTGCCTTTAAATTAATATCTTTAGAGCTATAACCTTCTTTTTCAAGGAATTCAGAAAGATAAAGTGCATAAGAAGGAGTGCATGTAAGTATGGTACTTTTAAAATCTACCATAACCTCTATTTGTCTTTTAGTGTTTCCAGCAGATATTGGGATAACCGTTGCCCCAACTTTTATTCCACCATAATGAACTCCAAATCCTCCAGTAAATAATCCATAACCATAACAATTTTGTATTATGTCTTTGTTTCCACCACCTGCCATTGTAATAGATCTTGAAATTATTTCAGCCCAAATATTAATATCTTTTTCGGTGTATCCAGATACTGTGGGTTTTCCCGTTGTTCCAGAGCTTGTGTGAATTTCTATTATTTCATCGTCGTCTACTGCAAACATTGCAAATGGATATGCTTCTCTTAGGTCTGTTTTACTTGTAAATGGAAGTTTTTCAATATCTTTCAATTCTTGAATGTCTTCTGGTTTAACTCCAACATCATCGAAACGCTTTTTATAAAATGAAACATTTTCATAAACGAATTTCACAATTTTTTTCAGTCTTCTAAGATGTAATCCCTTTTTTGACTTGTTATCCATACATTCGTACTTCTCATTCCATATCATTTGATACCTCTACTGATTAGTTGACTTAAACTCTTAAATTAAAAGTTTTGTTCAATTTTAAAAGGGTTTGAAATATAATTTTATATATGTTTTCATAATTGATAAAGTTTATAAATAATTAACAATTTATAATATTTATCAGTAGTGTCTTGAAGATTTAATTTTTCTGCATTGTCTGTTTTTCTGCATAATGTTTTGCTAATTTTTCATTTGCATCTTTTTTAGTGAAATTCCAACTTATTGTACAATTATTTTCATCCATATAATCGTAATAAGCCTTAGTTTCTTCAATAAGTAACTCTTTATTTTCTATTCTTTTCGATGCATTGTATGTCCATGACATTAATCTCTATTTCTTCAATTATTAATCCATATCGCATGTATTTTGGGTTGTGATTAAACTCAATTTTACTCAATAATCTCTCAGCTTCTTCTTATGTTAAAATGCTTCAGTAATCGATTTCTTTGTGTGTGTTTAGATTGTCCATTACAAATGAATTAAAGACATCAATGACTTTAAAATAATTCTCTTGCATTTCTAATACCTTTGCTTTTAAACTCATTTAAGTATTCAACTTCATCATCACTAAGTTCAAGTTCTATATCTTTCATATGTATGCTATCCATATTTAACTTATATGAACTTTGCCGATGACTTATATCTTTAACTATAGTCATTTTGGAAAAGTTTGTCATTTTATAAAATATTATATCCAATATAATTTATTTAAATTTGATTTAAAGAATTTTTGTAATTATAATTAATATTATATGATTGATAAACATTACCATTATCACTATAATTAAAACATAACTCAAATTTTCTAAGTCGTAGCATTTTTAATAACTTTATCCAAAATTCTGGAATTATTTTTAATAATAAAAAAAATTAATTACATTTCATTAATTTTATATTCCCGCAATTTATTTTTGATTCTATCATATTCATCACCAAATAGCTAATTTTTAATCATCATTTTAATCTTTTTTTAGGAATATTATTTATAAATTTATCAAAATCATTTTGTTGGTCTGATAGTTGAGAAATTCTTTTTTTATTGAATTTTTCATATTCTTCTTCAGCTATATTCATAGCAAGTTCATGAGAAATCTTACCAGCATCATTTAAAATTTCTCTATCATTAAGTGTGAGAAATCCATGTAATTTTTCTATCCAATCTTTCATATACATTGGAATTCTTTTTAATGCCTGCCCTTCTGCAAAAATTAGGTATTGTTCAACTAAGTTATTTAAGCTTAACAGTTCTTCTTCAAAAAGGTAATTTTTTGCAATTTTCACATCTTCTTTTCTTATTTTCGATCCTCTCCAACTTGTTAAACCCATATTAGGTTTAGAATTGTCAGCCCTTTTAGCTATAATTTCAGCTGCAGTATTTCCTGAAATAGCCCAATGCATCTTATTTTGAACAGTTTTAAAAAAATTGATACTCATCTCGTCAGTTGGATCATAATCAACACTTGTAGCATATATATCAGCGATTTTTTGATAAAAACGTTTCTCACTTGTTCTAATATCCTGAATTCTACGAGTTAATTCATCAAAATAATCAAAAGGCAAATCAGGATTTTTCAATCTTTCATCATCTAAAACAAATCCTTTAACTATAAATTCCCTAATTTGCTTAGTAGCCCATTGCCTAAACCTTGTAGCTATTAAACTTTTTATTCTATATCCTACAGAAATTATAACATCAAGATTATAAAATTTTTGTACTCTTTCAATTTCCCTATTACCTTCTTTTTGAACTATTAAGAAATCCTTAATAGTTGAAGTTTTTTCCAATTCCCTTTCTTCATAAATATTTTTAATATGCATATTAATATTAGGAACAGAAGTTTGAAATAGTTCAGCCATCATTTTTTGTGTCAACCATACAGTTTCATTCTCAAGACGAACCTCTAACTTAGTTTCATTATCTTCTGTTTGATATATGATTAATTGAGAATTAATTTTTTTAACCTCATTCTTTTTTTTCATATTTTCACTACACTATTTATCATTAGTTGTATTTGTAATAAATTAACATCAAGGTGTCTGATTTATCGATAATCAACAAGTTGTGTAATCTCTTTAATTTCCTTGTAACCTTTAGAAATCAGTATTCCTATTAAAAGTACATTCAAATACACATATTTATAAACAGAT
>JAISZW010000185.1 GCA_031284445.1 Candidatus Methanovirga basalitermitum
AATGTTTATCAATTATTAATCTTATATTATAACTATAAAAATTCTTTAAATCAAATTTAAATAAATTATATTAGATTATTAATATTTTATAAAATGATAAATTTTTCAAAAATGACTATGATAAAATAATAAACATCAATATTATAGCTATTTATTTTGAATATATAGTAATACAAACAATTCATACTTAAAATAATACTTTAATTTATTCAACAAAATTATTATTAATCAATAAAGTTATATAATACTTATGTTACAGGTTACATCATGTGTGGTATAGTTGGTTATATTAGTAAAAACAAAAAAGCATCACCAATCTTGCTTGATGCCATAAAAAAATTAGAATATAGAGGTTATGATTCAGTTGGAATAGCTACAATAGATGATGAAAAAATTGAACTTAAAAAAGATAGTGGAAAAATCAATGAAGTTGATAAAAAAGTAAATCTTAGCGATATGAGAGGTTGTATTGGTATTGCACATGTAAGATGGGCAACTCATGGACATCCAAATAAAGTTAATTCACACCCTCATACAGATCATGATAATAGAATAGCTATTGTGCATAATGGTATCATTGAAAATCATGAAGAGCTTAAAAAGGAATTGATTATGGAAGGTCATATTTTTGAATCTGAAACTGATTCAGAAATAATAGCTCACCTTATTGAAAAATTCATTAGTAAAGGATTTAATTTCCAAGATGCTATGATAGAAACAGTTAAATTAATTGATGGTTCTTATGCTATAGGTGCAATTTTAGTTGATTGTCCTAATAAATTAATAGCTATTAGAAATGAAAGTCCTTTAGTCGTTGGATTGGGGAATGACTATAATTTTATTGCATCAGACATTCCTTCATTTTTAAAGCATACAAAAAAAGTAATTTTCCCCGATGACAATGAATTAGTTATTGTAAGTAGTGAAAATGTAACTATAAAAGATTTAAATGGGAATATATTAGACAAAAAAATTGAAACTATGGCTTGGAATGAAGAAATGGCTCAAAAAGAGGGTTATGATCATTTTATGTTAAAAGAAATCAATGAAGAGAGTGTTGTTGTGGCTGATACCTTATCTGGAAGAAAAGAAATTGAAAAGATTGTAGTTGATTTGGGCAGTATTAATAAAATATGCTTTGTTGCTTGTGGAACTTCTTATCATGGAGCTTTAACTGGAAAATACTTGTTTGAATCTTTTTTAAATATTTCAACTGATGTCAGTTATTCTTCAGAGTTTAAATATTTAAAAGATGTTTTAAATGAAAATGTATTAACTATTTTTGTTTCTCAATCTGGAGAAACTGCGGATACATTGTCAGCTATTAAAATGGCTAAAAATCGTTCTAAAACCTTAGCTATTGTTAATGTTTTAGGAAGTTCTATTACTCGAGAGGCAGATCATGTTATCTATACAAAAGCAGGACCTGAAATAGCTGTTGCTGCGACTAAAACCTATTTAAGTCAATTAGTTTCAATATATTTATTAGCTATTTATTTATCTAAAAACAGAAATAACAAGTTCTATGAAAATATGACTTCTCAGATTGAGAAAGTTCCAGATTATATTAATGAGTTAATGCTAAATGAAGATAAAATAAAGGAAATAGCAAACAAATACAAGTCTACAACCTTATTCTTTTTTTTAGGAAGAGGTTTCATATATCCAACAGCATTAGAGGGTGCTTTAAAATTAAAAGAGGTTGCATATATCCCAGCCGAAGGTTATCCTTCAGGAGAATTAAAACATGGCCCATTGGCACTAATTGATGAAAATGTCGCTGTTATGGTTTTAGCACCGAGTGAAAATTCCGAATCTATTTCTACAAGTAGTTATAAAGACACCATAAATAATATGGAAGAAGTTAAGTCTCGTGGAGCTCAAGTAATAGCTATTACATCTTATAAAAATGGGGAAAACATTGATGTCAATGATATCATCCAAGTTAATAATCAAATTGATGAACTACTTTCTCCATTAGTTTATATAGTTCCATTACAACTATTGTCTTATTATATTAGTATATACAAAGGTTTAGATCCTGATAAACCAAAAAACTTAGCTAAATGTGTTACAGTAAAATAATGTAGAGGTTGTATGTTTAATTTATATTAAATTATATAAAGCAAGAATCTCAAATCTAAATGGTTAGTTTGGGAGTAAAAAGAGAATGCAGATGAAATATTGAGAGAAAACAAAAAATGTTTGTGGATGTGAATCATGATGATATTAGAGTTTGAGGACGGAAATTCACTTAAACTGAATAAAAAGAAGGAAATTGCAGTATCAAAAATAGATAAGCTAAATAAAACGATCGAAAGTGTTAATATAACAAGAGGATTTGAAATTGAACAAATTGCAAAAGAATTTGATGTTCCGTATGATTTAGTGCGAATAATGAAAAATTCTGGAAAGATAAAGAAATGTAATGGTTCTGATGTTTGATAAGTTCATTAACAAACCACACAACAAATTAAAATTATCTAATAACTGATTCATTATTTAACCTTTTTTTTCTTTTATTTTAATTATTAAATCAATATTCATTTCTAAAAAGAAAAATGTAAGAAAGTGGATATTGATTTAGGTATAAAGCTTTTCATGTCTTTGTAAGAGTTTTTATCCTTTTTAGTACAGGAATCATTTTAAATAATATGATAATCCACTAAATAAAAATTACTAAGAGGTTTTGTATGGATGATAATAAGGTATCTGAATTTTTAATAGAAAAAGGACTTTTTATAACAACTATTTTTTTCATTGCCATAATTTTAGTGATAATAATTTTTATTTTTAAAGAAGGTTACCCAGCCATTTCAAAGATAGGTTTTTTTAATTTTGTATTTGGTTTAAAATGGCATCCTTCAGAAAATGAGTTTGGAGTATTGCCTATGATAATATGCTCCATATATGTCACAATGCTTGCACTCATCATGGCTGTTCCTTTATCCTTACTTTCAGTTATTTTCATGACAGAAATAGCTCCCGACAGGCTACGGCAAATTTTAAAACCAGCTATTGAAACCTTATCAGGAATTCCTTCTGTTGTTTATGGATTTTTTGGATTAACGGTTTTGGTACCTTTTATTAGAGAAACTTTTGGAGGAACAGGTTTCAGCCTATTTACAGCATCTTTAATATTAACTGTGATGATACTACCAACTATTATCTCTGTTTCTCAAGATGCAATACGATCAGTCCCTAAAGAATATAAAGAAGCATCTTTAAGCTTAGGGGCTACCGATTGGCAGACAATAAAAAACATCATTGTGCCAGCAGCACTTCCTGGAATAGTAACAGCTATTATTCTTGGTATGGGAAGAGCGATTGGAGAAACATTAGCCGTTATGATGGTTGCAGGTAATGTTGCAGAAATTCCAAATTCTATTTTTGAACCAGTGCGAACTATAACTTCAAACATTGCATTAGAAATGGGATACGCAACTAATGTTCATTATCAAGCATTATTTGCATCTGCAATTATCCTGTTTTTAACAATTATCATGCTTTTAATAGTTGCGAATTATATACAAAATAAATATAAGATAGATATTGGAAGTATCTAATATTAAAAAAACAATAGTAAGATCTTTAATAATCATATAAAAAGCATTGAGGAATAATTAAAATGAATTTCAGCAAAATAATATCTCCAAAAATAGCTCAGAAGATAATGAATGTAGTTTTTATAATTTCAGGAGCTATAATCATTCTAATATTAATATTTATCGTAGGATATATTCTTTTTAAAGGAATTCCAGTTATTAACTTAGAATTTCTAATTTCTAATCCTACCAATTCTGGGAAATCAGGAGGAATATTTCCAATGATTGTTTCAAGTTTATATGTTACTTTAGTAGCTGGATTAATAGCTACTCCTCTTGGAATAGGTGCAGCCACATACATTGCTGAATATTCAAAGAATAGTAGAATAGTAGGAATCATTCGATTTGGATCGGAAACTTTGGCATCAATACCATCAATTGTCTTTGGACTTTTTGGAATGGTATTTTTTGTTGTTTTTCTTCATTTAGGATGGTCAATTTTATCAGGAGGCTTGGTTTTAGCTATTATGGCACTTCCTACAATCTTTCAAGTTTCAGAAGTCGCAATATCCTCAATTCCTAACTCATATAAAGAAGGAAGTTATGGATTAGGAGCAACTAAATGGCAGACAATCTACAAAGTTATTTTACCAGCAGCTATTCCTGGAATATCAACAGGTGTCATTCTTGGTTTGACAAGAGCCATATCAGAGGCAGCGGCAGTTATGTATTCAGTTGGTGCATCGTTTCAAACTCCAATATCTATTTTTGATCCAGGTCGACCACTTCCCCTACATTTATATATGTTAGCAACTGAAGGCACATCACTTGAAAATGCTTATGGAACTGCAACAATTCTTGTAATATTAGTTTTAATTATAACTATAGTTTCTAACTATGTAATTAATAGATATCAAAATAAAATTATGGGAAGATAATTAATATCAATTTTTAACATACTTCATAGTTAGCTTTTATTTCTTTTTTTTATAGAAGTTCGAGGGCAAAAATTTTTTATTTTTTGAAGTTAGAAACGGAAAATCAAAGATTTTCCTAAGTTATATTCGATAACAAATCAAAGTTTTTTTCATTGAACTTGTTCAATTAGAAAAATGAAATTTTTCTTTATTTCAATTAAAATTAGTTTAAGATTATTATTGTTAGAGTGATAAGTGAATAAAAATATATTATTTTTAAATTAAATAATTTAAAATCTTTTATTCATTAAAATAATGAATTCAGATGATAATTAATTTCTGTGTAAATAATTGAACAATAGCTTCTTATTAAACTTTAATGGATTATAAATAATTTATATTATTAGGGTATATGAAATAAATATAATTTTTATTTTCATTAGGTTTAGAAAATAATAAAATTGGATATAAAATGTTGAAAATTCAGAAAAGAAGATAATAGCCAAGAGTCTGACAATCCAAAAAAGTATCCAAATTCTGTTAAAGATGATTAAATTTTCATGCCATTTATATTTATTTAATATTAAATTTAGATAATAGTTAGATGAATTAATTTTGTGAAGTTGATTATGATTATTAGGGGTTTTTTGCTTGAATCATGATAAAATGATAAATATTAGTACGAAAAGAGGGATTTTATGGTCTTCATTTGAGATTTATTCTGGTGTTGCTGGGTTTATAGACTATGGACCATTGGGTGCTATGTTAAAGAATAATGTTATGCAGAAATGGAGGGAAATATATCTTGTAAATGAAGGATTTTATGAGATAGAAAGTCCAACTGTAACACCTGAAGAAGTTTTAATAGCTTCTGGACATGTAAATAATTTCACAGATCCTATGGTTCAATGTAGTGAATGTATGGATGTTTTTAGATTAGACCATATAGTGGAAGAACAAACAAATCTTTCAGTTGATGGTTATACTAATGAAGAATTGAATAAGGCGGTATTTGAAGAAAATGTTGCATGTTCAAGTTGTGGAGGCAAGCTAAGTGAAACTTGGAATTTTAATTTAATGTTTAGAACTAATATTGGACCAAAAGGTAATAAACCTGGATATATGAGACCTGAGACTGCTCAAGGCATATTTATAATGTTTAAACGTCTTAGTCGTTTCTTTAAAAATAAATTACCTTTTGGTGTTGTTCAGTTAGGTAAAGCATATAGGAATGAAATTTCTCCTCGTCAAGGTGTAATTCGTCTTAGAGAGTTCACTCAAGCTGAAGCAGAAATATTCGTTCATCCAAAGGATAAAACACATCCAAAATTTGAAAAAATAGCTGATGAAGTTTTTGTTTTATATTCTGCTAAAAATCAAACTGAAGATAATGAACCAATTACTTTAACAGGTCAAGAGGCATTGGATAAGAAAATTGTGGCAAATGAAATCTTAATCTACGAGATATATTTAGCTAAAAAGTTTTTAAATGAGATAGGTATTCCTGATAGTGTTTTAAGGATTAGACAACATCTTCAAAATGAAATGGCTCATTATGCTAATGATAGTTGGGATGTTGAATTAAAAACAGATAAATATGGTTGGGTTGAAATTATAGGAATAGCTGATAGGGGAGATTATGATCTTTTAGCTCATTCTAAATATAGTGGAGAAGATTTAAGCATTTATGTTGAGTATGATGAAGCTAAAACCATTAAAAGAACGATTATAAAACCAAACATGAAAAAGTTAGGTAGAAAATTTAGAAAAAATTCAATGCAGATAGTAGATGCTTTAAAAAGCGAAAATCCTTTGAAAATTAAGGAGAAGTTAAAAATTAATGGTCTTTATGAGGTAACTAATCACTTTAGCAGTTTCAGTATTGAAAAGGACGATTTACTCTTTGAAGAGATTGAAGAGGAGGTTAAGGGAGAAAAAATCATCCCCCATGTTATAGAACCTTCTTTTGGTATTGATCGTATTATTTATGGTTTATTATTACATTCTTTTAATAGTATAACTATAAAGGAGGATGGTGAGGATAAAATTAAGGATTACTTCAAATTCACACCAGCTGTTAGTCCAATAAAGGTAGCTGTTTTTCCATTGGTGAAAAAAGATAGATTACCTGAAATAGCTATTAGCATTAAGGACAATTTAAGGTTAGAAGGTTTTACAGTAGAGTATGAAAGTTCTGGGACGATTGGTAGAAGATATGCTCGAAGCGATGAAATTGGAATTCCATTAGCTATTACTATTGATTTCGAAACTTTAGAGGATGATCGTGTTACGGTTAGAAATAGGGATAGTGAAAAACAAGAAAGAGTTAAAATTGAAGATTTAAATTCTTATATTAAGAAGTTCTATAATAATTAAATGTCCATAATATTTATATTCTCGTATAGTGTATCTCTTAAAGCTGGAATTCTTCCAATATTTTCAATAATTTGTTTAAGATTACCAATTTCTGTTCTACTACCATACGATGCTCCTGCTGATTTAGATATGTTTTCTTCACCTAATGTTCCACCTAAATCATTAGCACCTGATAAAAGACAAATTTGACTGAATTTAAAGCCTAATTTAACCCAAGATATTTGAATATTCTTTAAATCTTCATGGAACATTAATCTTGAGATTGCATAAACTTTTAAATCTTCAGTTCCTGAAGTTCCAGGATTTGATTTTCCTTTTAAAAATATTGGTGCCTTATTATGCATGAAAGGTAGTGGTACGAATTCTGTAAATCCTCCTGTTTCTTTTTGAATCTTTCTAATTATATCTAAATGTTCAACTCTATTTTTTAGTGATTCAACATGCCCATACATCATTGTGGCAGTTGTTTTAATGCCTGATTCATGTATAGTTACTATAACCTCTTTCCATTCTTCAGTATTAAGTTTAGTTGGACATATAACTTTTCTAACATCATCATTTAATATTTCAGCAGCTGTTCCTGGTGTTGTTCCAAGACCAGCTTTTTTTAATATTTCTAAACTTTCTTTGAGTGATAATTCAGCCTTTTGAGATCCATAGTAAAGTTCCATTGGAGAAAAGGCATGTATATGAACATCAGGACATACCTCTTTAATTCCTTTTAAAATATCCTCATAAAAATAAACATCAACATTTTCATGGAGTCCCCCTTGAATACAGAATTCTTTGGCTCCATTATCATAAGCTTTTTTGGCTATG
Source organism: Candidatus Methanovirga basalitermitum (assembly GCA_031284445.1). Lineage (GTDB taxonomy): Archaea > Methanobacteriota > Methanobacteria > Methanobacteriales > Methanobacteriaceae > Methanovirga > Methanovirga basalitermitum. The sequence goes on from JAISZW010000185.1 coordinate 7,658, forward strand.
CTAACTAATTCATCTATATCTAAGAAAAAAGCATCTTCATCCTCTTTATTCCTTTTAAAAGCACAGAATCCACATGCTTTAGTACAAATATTTGTAAAATTAATATTCCAATTTTTAAGAAATGTTACTTCGTCTCCTACTATTTTTTCCCTGACTAAATCAGCAGCAAGAACTAAGGCACTAACTTCACGTCCTTTAACTTTCATTAAATATAGTGCATCTTCGTTAGATATAGGATCATCTAAGCTACCCTCTAAAATATTCTTAGTTCTTTTTTCAATATTCCAATTTCCAAACATATTTATCATATTTTTCATTGCCAATATAAAAAGTTTCTCTTTAATTCTGTCAACTTAAGGTTTTTTTTCCATTGCGTGGAATTTTTAATGATGATATCTTTTGGAGGTAATAGCTATTTTGTTAATATTAATTTTTCTATATCTAAAAGTACATTATAATTAGTCATGAAAATAAAAATAAATCGGTATTAATTATTAATACTTGAATAAAAGACCATATAAATCAGCTGAATCTTGGACAAAATATAGATAGATTTTTAAGGGTTTTTATTATGATAATAGTAGTTAAAATCTTATAAATATCAATAAATAGAATTATTAAAGCTTTAAAATAGAAAAAATCATAGATTTATTCACAAAGTGAATTTAGGAAAATCTTTGATTTTTTGTTTATTCACAAAGTGAATTTAGGAAAATCTTTGATTTTTTGTTTATTCACAAAGTGAATTTAGGTAAATCTTTGATTTTCCGTTTATAACTTTAAAAAATAAAAAATTTTTTAAAAATGTTAAAAATAATCATTAAACATGGGTTTTGTTTTAAAGTATTTTTACTATAAGTTATTTTTTGCATATTAAACAAAGCTTAATTATTTATTTGTTAATTATATCAGAATTGGATATTAAGTATTTTAATTTAAATCATCATATAAAAATGTATTTTTAGAAAACAGCATGATTAAAGCCTTAAAACATGGATGATGAGGTTTGTTCATGGTTTGATTTTTGTTAAAAGTCTAACACCCTATTTTCTTTAAAGGTAACTTTTATCTTTAAGTGATTATAAAGGTTATACAAGATGGTATATGTAGCAATACATAAATAAAAAATGATGGTTTTTTCGATTTTAGAATTGTTGCACATTTTCTATCTATGTTTTTTCGATTTTAGAATTGTTGCACATTTTCTATCTATTATTATATTATTAAATATCCTTATGGTGATGTATATAACTCAAGAAAAACTAATTGATTTAAAAAATTCAAAACAGAAATCTAAGTTTTGGATTCACAGGTTTCCACTTGAACATATAAAGAAGTTAGATAAGAAGAAATGTTTAGGTGCTGTGAAAGAGAAAAGTAGAACTATAAAAAATTTAGCTCCTAATGATAAAATAATTATTTTTACAACATTTAGAGGGAAAATTGATTTTTTTGCTTATAGTGTGGTTTATGAGATTATTAGGGAAAAAAAACCTTTATTCGACTATTTTTTCTCACCATGGAAGTTAAAATTGAAAGGTATTAAATATTTTGTAGAACCACTACTTGCTAAAGATGTCGCTGAAAAATTTAGTTTTGTTAAAAATACAGAAAAAACATTCAAGTATTTTGTATCTGAATTTAAAGAAGTTACAGAAGATGAATTTAAGTTTATATTAACTAAGGTTTCTTTAACTAAAGATTTTCCTGCTTATTTTGAAGAAGTTTCATTTTCTATGGATGACTTCATGATAAATACAATTAAAAATCTTTATGAGCTTATTAAAAGTGGTGAAAAACATCACCAATTTGAGATTAAGAAATTTTTGAATATTTTAAAGAAAGTTTTAAATGGTTATGGTATTTCCAAAAATTTTGATGAAATTCAAGAATTTTATGCTAAGAACATTTGGAAATTAGGTTTTAAACATAATCCCTCAAGAGATCCAGATAAGTTTGTTTGTTTATACACTCGTTCAGGTAAAGAAAGAAATTTTAGTTATATAAGTTTAGATTAAATTAATTTAAATATTATATTATTTTTAAAAGGAATTTTTTGTATTTAATTAAGTGTAGGAGATAAAATGGATTATGAAGACATTTTAACTGCTTTAAAAAGTGGAAATGTTCCATCAGAAGGAGCATCAAAATTTTGTATTGGCAGAGATAAAGAAATTGATGAATTTAAATCTTTGCTTGAAAGGGTTGAAAATGGGAAGGCATTTACTAAATTTATCAACGGTGAATTCGGTGCAGGTAAATCGCTTTTTCTTAAAGTAATAGAAGAAATAGCTTTAAATGACAATTTTGTAGTGTCTTGGATTACTTTAAGTAATGATATTCCTTTCAATAAGATAGACGTTGTTTATAAAAATATAGCAAAGACTTTGAAATGTAAAACAGGAATTTCTTTAGAACATATTATAGATAGGTGGATTACTAATATTAAAATAATGGCTCTTGAAGAAAGTGTTGATCCTCAAAAACAAGATAATTTCATTGAAGAAAATATTAAAAATGATTTAAATGATGTTAGAGCTTATGCAAATCCTATTGCTGTAGCAATTGAAAATTATTATAAATGTAGAACTAAGGGAGATAATGAAACTGCCGATTATATATTATCATGGCTAAAAGGAGACCCTAATATTCCTTTTCAAATAAAAAAGAGATTTGGTGTAAAAGGAGATGTTAATAAAGAAACATCACTTGATTTCTTAAAAGCCATATCAACTTTTCTAAAATCGATTGGATATTCAGGATTAGTTGTTCTCTTTGATGAAGCTGAATTTATTATGAATCTTCAGATGAAAAGGTTGAGAGATATTGCTTATGATTATATGAGAGTTTTATATGATGATTGTAGTTTGGGAAAATATTCAAATACTTTTTTTATATTCGCTGGAACTCCAAGATTCTTTGATGATAATAGTAAAGGTATTCCTTCTTACGAAGCTTTAAATGATAGGATTGAAAATATTATTGATTCTAAATATAAAGATTATAGAAAACCTATCGTTGATTTAGATGGATTAAAAAAAGAAAATATTTTTCAAATAGCTGAAAAATTAGTAAAAATACATGAAAATGTATATAAATGGCCAGGAAGTAAATATATAACATATTCAATTCTTAATTCAATTGTAGATAAACATGAAGAAAATACTGAATTAACTGGAGGTAAATCTACTCCAAGAATTTTCATTCGTTCTTTTATCAGCTGTTTAGATACAGTTGAACAGAATAAAGAGTTTTTCACAGATTCAAACTCTATTTTAGATTTATTTGAGTCCAAAGAACTTGGACTTGAAGATAAACTCAATGATGATTGGTGATTTAATAAGATGGAGATATTCAAGGTATAATAATTTTAAAAACAAATTTTATGATATGATGTCTGATTTTCATGAAAATTCAATGGCTTCTTAATAGAAGACTTACTCATTTTTTGGTTAATCGTTTGAAATGGAAGAGTTTAAATGTTATACAGGAAAAAGCTATTCCTAAAATTCTTGGTGGAGAAGATACTTTAATCATTTCTCCTACAGCATCAGGGAAAACAGAAGCTTTTCTAATTCCTATTTTTAATGAAATTATTAACAAACGACTTGAACCCACGAGTGTCCTTTATGTTGCTCCTTTAAAGGCACTTATTAATGATATGTTCAATAGAATTGAAGTTTGGAATAATCACTTTCTTTTAACTGCAACAAAATGGCATGGGGATGTCTTTAAATCAAAAAAAGATTCTTTTATTAAAAATCCGACGGATATTTTATTAATAACTCCTGAATCTTTAGAAGTTATTTTCATGAATAGAAGCTCTGAAGATAAAAGAAATATTTTTAAGAATATTGAATATATGGTTGTTGATGAAATTCATTATTTTGCAGAAAGTGATAGAGGAACACAGTTAAATTCTTTGTTAAATAGAATCGATCATTATATTGATGGTAATCCTGTTAAAATTGGTTTATCTGCTACAGTTGGAAATCCTGAAACAGTTGCTAAATGGCTAAATAATAAATCACCACCATACATTGCAAAAACAACAAATCACCAAAATTGTAAATATAAAGTTATACATGATCCAAACTTCAACCTTTCTAAACATCTTAGAAGATATATTAATAAGAAACTTCTTATTTTCGTTCGCTCAAGATCAAAAGCTGAAGAGTTTTTTTATACTTTAAAAAGGGATTTGAAGATAAAAAATATTTACTTACATCATTCATCTTTAAGTAAAGATATAAAGGAAGATAATGAAAAAAATTTTAAAGAAAAATCATCAGGTTTCATGATTAGTACAAATACTTTGGAACTAGGAATTGATATTGGTAATATTGATATAGTTGTTCAAGTTAACCCAGCTAATAATGTTAGTTCTTTTTTACAAAGAATTGGTCGTAGTGGTCGCCGATACATGAAACCAAAAACCATTGTCATCACGGATAAATGGGAAGAAGTTTTTTTAACACTATCTGAATTATCGTTAATAAAAGAAAAAGAGATAGAGCATATTAACATCCATACAAAATCTAAGGATATCTATTTTCATCAGATTTTAAGTACAGTTTTTGAAAAAAGAAAAGCTAAGGATAAAGATGTTTTCTTTAGTTTAAAAGATGCTTATGTATTTTCAGATATTTCCAAAAATGAATTTAAAAATATTATAAATATGATGGAAAAACATGAAATAATAGATTTAAATAATAACTATTTATCTTTGGGTTATAATTTTGAAAAAAAATATGGAAAAAAGAATTTTAGTGATTTTTTTTCAGTTTTTTGTCCTATTTTTGAATTCGTTATTAAAGAAGGATCTAAAATAATAGGTACATTAGATTTATCTTTTGCTTTAAACTTAAGAAAAGGAGATGATTTTGTTCTTGGTGGTAATTATTGGCGAGTTTTTGATATTGATTATAAAAGATATAAAATCCTTGTAAAATCAATCAAAAGGATTAAAAATATTCCTCATTGGAGGAATGATGGATCACCAGTAAATTTTTTAATTTCAAGGAGAGTTTATGATATATTAACAAGTTTTCATGATTACGAAAATTTTCTGAAAACTTTTGATGAAGGTTCACTAAATATAATTAAGAAAGGTGTAGATAACTCTGCTATTTGTGGATTTAAAAAGGGAGTGATACATGTTGAAATTGATGATAAAAAGGTTTATATCTACACTTTTGGAGGAGACAAACTAAATAATTTAGTATCATCTTTGTTTAATATAGATTATTCAATATATGGTGTAAATAATTCTCCTTTTTATTCTTCATTTAGTATTAAGGAAATATTTAGTTTTAATGATATTTTAAATAAGTTATACTCTTTTGAAGACTTATTTAATGATAATGAAACTTTGGAAATGCTTGATGAGATAACAGGTAAATTTTATAAAAATAAATTTATTAACTTTCTTCCATACAAGGATCAAATAAGTCTTAAAATGGACTTAATTTTTGATAAAGACAATTTAATTTATTTATTAAAAAATAATTCAATTGAGCCTATATATTCTGTAAATTTTGAAAGTTGGTTTAAGTTGAAAGAGAATGATGATTAATATTTTCATGCTTGTTAAATTAGTCGATTTGCTTTTTTTTAATTATTCTTAAATCTGTATATGTAATAATGAATCATAGAAGCCAAAAAAATCTTAATCTTGAAGCATTAATTATATAGCAACAATATATTTATATGATATAATTAAATATATAATTTATCATAAAATTTTAATCATAAAAGCTTAAATTTTTATAATATTTTACCAAACTTTTTTAACATTTGATTAAGTTATTTTAAAATCATTCCATGACTTTAAATCTTAATTTGAAAGGTTTCATAAGTGTTATGAGTATGATGATATGTTATAAAAGTTGAGTAAAGTACTATATTATGATGATTTGCTCTTAAAGAATTGATTCCTGTGGATGTGGCTATTATACTAATATTCAAGTTCTGATATTATTTATTGGTATGAATAGCTGAACAAGAGGTGTTGAAAAATGATGTATAAGTATATTAGAGATGCTTGGAAAAATCCAGATAATTCTTATGTAAAAGAACTTATGTGGGAAAGAGCTCCTGCCTGGAGAAAAGAAAGAGTGGTACAAAGGATTGAGAGACCTACACGTATAGATCGTGCGAGATCTTTAGGATATAAAGCTAAAAAAGGTTATATTATTGTAAGAACTCGTGTTAGACGTGGTGGAAGAAGAAAATCCCGTTTTACAGCAGGTCGTAGACCTAAAAGAATGGGTGTTAGTAAGATCAGTCCTAAAAAATCCAGACAAAGAATAGCTGAAGAACATGTTGCTCGCAAATATCCAAATTTAGAGGTTTTAAATTCTTATTGGGTATGGGCTGATGGCAAATACAAATTTTATGAGGTTATTTTAGTCGATCCACAAAGTCCCTCTATTAAAAACGATCCAAAAATTAATTGGATTTGTGAAAAACAGCATAAAGGAAGAGTCTTCAGAGGTTTAACTAGTGCTGGTAAGAAAGGTAGAGGACTTAGAAACAAAGGAAAAGGAGCCGAAAAAGTAAGATAACATTTACTTCATTCCTTTTTAACTTTTTAAGCTATTTTTATTAGACTTCTAAGGAAAATGCTAAAGATAAAAAGTTTAAGATAAAAATAGCTTCTAAAGGAAATAGCTATTCTAATTGTAAGAGAGTTGTTCAATTAATTTTTTTATAAGGCATTTCATGATTTTCCATGATTTTAATCTTAGAGGAAGAAACCTCAGTACTGATTTACAACTTGTAAATGAAGCAAGTCGCTTAGGTTGGAATCATCTTAATTTAGTCTACGATTTAGATAATTTTGAAAATTTTGATTATAAGGAGGATTTAATAGAAAATATTTCTGATGATAACTTAACCTTAGGTTTCACTCTTGAATTAAATCCTAAAAGTCCTAACGAAATTAGAAAGAACATAAACAAATTTAGAAAAAAAGTTAATTTTATTTCTGTTTTAGGTGGAGATACTAAAATCAATAGATTAACTTGTGAAAATAGGTTTATAGATATTCTTTCTAGACCTTACTTCAAGAGATATGATGCTGGATTAAATCATGTTTTAGTTAAAGAAGCTATTAAAAATAATGTAACTATTGAACTTTGTTTTAATGATATTTTAAAGTCATACTCATCTTACAGGTCAAAAATTCTATCAAATTTTAGAGATGTTATTAAATTATATGAAAAATTTAAATTCAATTTAATTGTAAGTTCAAGAGCAGAATCCATATTTGACATCAGAAGCCCAAGAGATATAATAGCTATTTTTAGATCACTTGGTTTAAATGAAGTAGATATTGATAATATTTTTTGTATTTATCCTAAAAATATGATTGATTTTGCTAATGAAAGAGATAAAATAGTTGTTTTAGGTGTTAAAGAAATAAAAAAATAGTTTAAGAATTAGACAATGTTTTTAGAGAATTTATTTTCATAATCATTTGTTGAGCAATATAGTGAAAAATCAACATTTTTTAAATAATTTTCTGCAAGTTTCTTAGCATTTATCATCTCATCATAAGTCGGAATTCTCCAAGGAGTGCCTGGAATTTTTATATATCCTGTTATATGTAATCTGATTTCTGGATCTATGTCTCCTATGAATTTAGCTATTTTTTCAATTTCTTCGCTATCCACCAAATCAGGAATATAGAGAGTACTTGCTTTGATTCGGATCCCTTTATCATGAGTATTTTTAAAATTTTTTAGAATTGGTTTATTTGATTTTCCTGTGTATTTTCTATGGAGTTCATCGGAAAACATTTTAATACTCATTACAATTTCGTCAATGTATTTTGGAGGAGATATATAACCATTTGTATGTCCTATTTTGGTGTGAACTCCTAAAACTTCATGAGTAAAGTATGTTAATTCTTCTAAGTCTGGATGGGTTGTTATTTCTCCACCAAGAAAATTAACACCATTAATTTCCATTGTATTTAAAATATGTTTAATTTCATTAACTTCCATATAGTTACTTTTAGGTTTTGTTTTTATTTTGTATAAACACCATTTGCAATTAAAATTGCAACTATAATTAATTACATTTGCTCTTTTAGGATCTTTTTTTGAATAGTCTATTTTATGTATCGTCATTTTATATTCCTATACTTTTATCTACCATATAATAAAAGATTATAAAATCAAATATAAGATTTATAAGAAGATTTTCTGGAAGATTTTCTGATATATTTAAGGGTTGAAAATTTTTTGTGGCTATTTAGAGATAAAGAAGGTAACTATAATTTTGAAATTAAGAAATTTTCCTGATTAAACATCAGGATTTATTTCTTCTACAGAGCCCATATATTTCTCTTTAACTCTTAAAAATATGTTCTTAATTGGAATGTAAGCTAATACTAATAGTATCATGTTAACTATTGCTCTTGGCCAATCATAAATAGTTAAACTTCTTATGAAAATCCCCAAAGAGGAATGATAGAAAAATATCATTGAAACATCCGTAATTAAGCCATATCCAAATGCCCAAAGACCACCAAATATGACTCTTACGAATATATTTTTATCTAATTTTTCTGATAAGATACCTGCTGTTAATCCGATAAGACCAGATGCAATCATAGTATATATTAACCAGTATCCTAATCCTTTCAATGGTATTAATTCAGTTAAAACACCTACACAAAATCCAGTTTCTTTTCCAAATACTATGCCTGACATTATAATGATAAAAGCAGAAAATCCAACACCATAAGGTGTCATTCCCCCTACCCATCTGCCTATTGTAGCAATGGCTATTAAAGTAGCCAATAAAACTATGTATTCTACACTAAGAACTTTTTTCTCAAGTATACTGTACATGTAATATATGATACCAGCAAATACTAATAATGAAACTAATACCGTTACAATTAATGTTATTGTATCCATATTCTATCTCCTTTTTGAGTTATAAAAAAAATAATTAAATATTCATAGAGAAATTATTTTCGTCTACGAATAATAAGTGTACCCATTGATAATAGGATCAATAAGAGTATTCCTAAAGGGAAACCTGTTTTTAATAGTCCTGAACCAATAGGGTTAGATTTTAATTCTATATTATGATTTAAACTATCAGATTTATTATTTTCAAGAACCAAGATCTTTGATAAAGTAGTAGCTGTTTCTATCTGACTATTTTCAAGTTTAAAAGAAGCTTTATTAACACCGTTAGTGATAAATTTAGTTACATTTTCACTTACATAATCAGTAGCATTGTCATGACCTTCATGTGCAATATCGACTAAATTACCATTGAAAAACAAATCAAAAACCTCACCTGACGCTACACTAGAAAAAATAGAATATAATTCGGCATTTTTGATGTTGTCTGGATTTTCTATCTTGAAAAGTGAATTAGATGATACTTCTCTATTCAACTTGTTATAGTTGGTACTTAATAAATCGGCACCATTGTTTATATAAACCTTTTTATTGGTTCCAACACTTTCATTGGTAAGTGTTACAAATACAGTTGGATATAATGCTGCACTAACATCGTCTTTTTCAATAGCTATGATATTATCTCCTTTATGAACATAACCAGTTATATCGAATATACGAACACCGTATGTTCTATTACCATAAGAACCAAGATTTGATTTATCATCAAATCTCTGATATTCACTAACTCGCTGATCATTACAGGTTAATTTTACTGTATTAAAATTATTTCCCCAATTATACGGAACATAAGCGAAAACTTTAACAATATTATCATTTGCTAACTTAAAAATGTCAGTTCTACTGTTGGTAGTGGTATTTAGATATGTAATAGGATCTTTAGCATCCATTAAGACATGTCCATTTATTGTATATTCATCTGTAATACTATCATCACCAGATGGTGAAAATTCTTTACCTAAATAACCATTATAAGCAACTGAAATATTTTTTACAACAGAGCTATTAACATTGTTCATTGATAAGGTTAAGTTGTAGGTAATGTTATATATGTCATTTGTAATGTTTCTAATAGTAGGATCAGTAATATTAAATGGAGTACTGCTGCTTGTTAATGATACTGATTTTCTTGCAACTTCCACATTATCTGCATACAATATAGCTTCTCCATTATAAGTTCCACCATCACTACTTATTGTTGTATTAAGTTGATTTTCTGTACCTTGATATACAAAAGAAGTACTACCAGATGTATATTCACCAGTTAATCCATTGATTGTTATACTATCACTAGCAGCAATACAAAATGTTGTAATAAATATTGCTATAAGACTTAAGATAGCTATGTAGGTATATTTTTTAATAATAATCACTCACCTTTATTTTTAATTTATATTTTGCATTTGAATTGCTCAATTTTTATGGAGTTTCTTTGAAATTAGATATCCATGCTATTAATTTCAAAAATTAAGAATTTTTAATCTATATTTTCCTAATCTAATAGATTTAAGATTAAAACTTCAATATAAAAAATTCGATCCCTATACATACTTGACACACCATGGGGTTCATTGTTTTTCCACCTCCTTTGTATATTGATTAATTTGTTTTCGTAATGATTAATAAATTAATAGATGTTATTACTAATAGTACAGGGATAGTAATACTTATTCTATAAAACTTATTAAACAAAAGAAAAACAGATGATTATCTAGTTTATATCCTATATAAATGTTGTGTATTAATTTTTACTCTATTGTTAATAATAATTTCTAAGTACTTGTTTAAAAACATGCTTATTTTCCCTTGTTTGGTTTAATTATTCATTAAAAAGATAAAATAAGAGATATAAAATGATAAAAAACAGGGAAAACGAATAATTTACTTCAAAGCTGATTATCATGAGTTTTAATTAACTTAAACACTTCAAAAACAAAGGATGAGAACTATTTTATTACATATTTAAGATAAAAATGATAATCGTTATCCATCAGTTATTTTTTCCTAAAAGCTCTTTTACAATGTATTTATCATCATTATCTAATGTTTTTGTGATAATAATAGCTATTCCATAGATGATTATCCCAATTGGTATAGCTACCCACATAGAAACACGAATGAAATATAATACAATCGCTAAAATAGTTGTAGATATTGAAATCTTTGCAATATCCATTATTAAAGAATGATTTATTTTAAAAACAGCTCTTGAAATTAGATAGATATTAAGTAATAGTACAAGTAAACCACTTAACAAGGTTGAGATGGTTGCACCATAGTATGAAAATTCACTTATGAGTATTAAGTTCAACACGAAATTAAAAGCTCCAGCTATTGCAGTTCTTTTAGTAACACCCATTTCATGATTCGTTGAATTTAGAAGAGAATCAGATATACCGTTTATAAAAGTAAATACTAAATTCCATATTAGAATCTTGAGAACACTACCAGCCAGGATGTATTCTGATCCACATATTAAAGTTACAATATCGTCTGCATAAAAACTTATTCCAACACATATTGGTAGAGCAAGTGCTAGAAGGTATTTTACTGATTTTTCAAAGGTGATTTTTAAGATATTATCTGATTTTTTATATAGATTAGACATGATAGGGAAAATTGCAGTCGTATACATTGAATATAAGGTTAAAAATACTAATAAAATCCTGTAAGATGCACTATATATTCCTAAAGCATAGTCTCCTGATATTGCACCTAACATTACCTGATCTGTCATGAAAAAAATAGATGTAAAAATGGATGTTATAGCAAACGGAGTCGCTTTTTTCATCACTTCAATCCAAAATTTAAAATCAAATTCAATTTTTATGTTATCTACTAATTTTTTAATGCTTTTAATTGAATATGTGACTGTTACGATTATTGATATTAGATAAGCTAAAGCAATGTAGAATATTCCAAGGTCTAATTCTACTGTGATTGTTACAAAAGACAGTAATAGTATACTGTTTATGATTGTTGCAAAAGCTTGATATTTCATTTTATGAAATGCTTGAAATATACCATTAAATAATAAATTCATACTCGTTATAGCTGCTTGAATACCAAAGATTAAAGAAATCAAAACAGTTAAATCAGAATAATTCCTTAATTTTAGCACGATAAAAACAACAAATATTGTAATTAAAGAGAGAAGGATCTTCAAAAGAATCATATTTCCCAAATATTTACTTGCCTGTTCCATATTCCGTGAAACATCGCGTACAATGTATATACTCATTCCAAAATCCATAAAAATAGAAGCAATACCCATTGTCGCGATAGCAAAATTGATCACACCCCAATCAGCAACTTCAAGATACCTCATAGTTAAGGTTGTCCAGAAAAATGCCAGTATACTTGTGATGATCTGTGAGATGGTTAAAACACCAGTATTTTTAAATAGGTCTTTCACTAAATTCATATAATATACCTTAAATGTTTACTTTGAAACTTATCGAATGGTAACTTTGACTGCAACAAGACTCTACTTTTTCAGTATTGTAGCTATTCTTTCCATATTCATCTAAAAGTGAGGAAAGTTTGGATGTAAGTTGGTCTAATTTGTTTAAATCAAATAGTTTAATATTTCCTAAGAAAAGATCTTTATTTGAAAGGGAAATGGTTGTTAATTCATTGAATTCATAATTATAATCACTTAAAATGTATTTAATCCTATTTAAAAGCTCTATCTTTAAAATTCCCTCTTTTATATCTCTTTTTTTAAACATAGCAGAATACATCCTTTAATTTAGGAAATGTTTTAAAGAAGTTTTATTGTTTAGTTCTCCGACGATGTTGGTTGCCATGATGTTTTTTACTTCTTCAAGATTTTCACTTTGACCTAAAGCCCATGAAAGTTTAACATAAGCCGTCTCTGGAGTCATATCTTCACAAGATATTATACCTGCATTTAATAATTCACGACCAGTACTATAAATGTTCATATTTACTCTTCCATATATACATTGAGAACTCATTGCAATGACCATTCCTTCTTCAATACCTCGGGTAATAGTCTTTAAAATACAGTTTGGAAGATGTCCTAAACCTGTTCCTTCAATTAAAAGTCCTTTATAATTATTATCAATATATAAGTTTATAACATCATCAGTAATTCCAGGGAAACTTTTAACAATAGCTACCTTAGGCTCCATACTTGATCTAAGATTTAACTCTCTATCGTTTCTTTTAATATAATTATTTGTATTGATAGAACTAATGTGACCATCTTTTAAATTTGCTAATGGTTCATTATTAATACTTCTAAAAGTATCTCTTCTACTTGTATGCATTTTTCTAACTTTAGTTCCTCTATGAAGAGAACAATAGCTATCATCTAAAGTATCATGCATACAAACTGTAACTTCAGCAATGTCAGAGCTGGCAGCTCCAATAGAATTCATTAAATTTATGAAACTATCTGAAGAAGGTCTATCAGAACTTTTCTGAGCACCAGTAAAAACGATTGGAACTGGGGTTTCAAGGATGAAACTTAAAGCAGCTGAACTATAGTGCATAGTATCTGTTCCATGAGCAACCACAACACCATCGACACCAGACTCAATCTCTGATCTAATCGATTTTGCAATGTTAACCCAGTATTCGACCTTCATATTCTCACTTAGGATACTATAAATCTCTTTAACATCAATATTTGCCAGATCTAAAAGTTGAGGATATGCTTTAAGAAGGTCATTGGCTGACAATGCTGGATGAACAGCTCCTGTTTTATAATCTATTATTGAAGAGACGGTTCCTCCAGTTGAAGCAATCAGAATATCTTTTTTATTTGGATCCTTTCCTATATCTATTTTACTATATTCTATTTTAGGAGGCTTTCCTTTTTCAATTAATCTGATTTCGCAACTATCTATCCCAACTCCAATGTTGTAACCGTTATCTAATTTTAAGACTATATGTTCATCATCACTATTTCCTGATCGGTCTAACAACATCCCCTCATAGTTAACATTTTCTTTAGATGCAGATATTAAATCTCCAACAGAAACATTCGCTTTTCTTAAAAAATTAGCTGTTTTTTCTTTATAAACCATAATAATCACAATGACCAATAATAATTAAATGACTTCTTTTGTAAAAGGATATTAAGTTAACTTATTTAGATTATAGTTATCATTCTAACTATATAACACTAATGGTATTGAAATCTTTTAAAAAATAGCTTTTATTCTAATAATTTTTGAATTTTCATGATTACTTCTTGTCCATTTCCACCGATGAAAATGTTAGTATTTTTATTATCACTATTACTGTCAAATTTTGAAATCAAATCTAAAGTTTCTTTATTTGAATTAGATAGAATGATTTCTCCTTTGTAATTTAATGTTTTTAATCGGTTTAATGATAAGTCAAAAGAGTTACTCAAACCTTTAAATAAAATAATTTTCTTAGGATTATAATTAACAACGGAGTTAAGAATATCTAAACGATGAATTTCTTTGTTTCTTGGAGTTCCAATAAATGCAATATCTAAATCTTCAATTTCACTTAGAATGGATTCAGTAGCATGAACATTATCTGTTTTTCCAATGAAAACTTTAGAATTGTTTAAGTTAATAAGTTTTAATCTACCTTCTACTTCATGAAAATTTTCTAATGATTCTTTAATAGTATCACAACTAACATTTAAATATTCTGATATTGATGATGCAAGTCCTCCATTTAAACGATTAAATTTTCCAAATACTTTTAAATTTATATCGGATATATTGTAGTAGAAAATTTCTTTTGCAAGACTTCCAACTTCATTTCTAAGTTTTTCATTAGAGTCAAGAAAGATAATTTTATTTTTAAAAAATTTTAATAATGAATTTTTATATTGACTAATAGAGCCGTGTACATCTATATGGTCGTCACCAATGTTTGTTAAGCCAATAATATCAAAGTTGAAGAAATAATCACTAAAATTTAATGTCATATCACATACTTCTACAATCATTAAATCATATTTGCTTTCTTCAGCTTTTAAAATAAGATCACAATATCCAGAAAATCCACCACCTCCATTTCCACCGACTAAGATCTTTTTTCCACTTTCTTCTAATATTTTCTTAAGCATTAAGGCAGTTGTTGTTTTACCATTTGTTCCAGTAATCCCAATTGTAGGTAAAGATTTATGTTTTGTTAAAATATCTGAGATTAATTTATTTGAATTCTTTAATTTATCAGCTAATTCACTTTTCCATAATCCAGGACTTATGAGAATTCCATCAGATGATAAAATTTTATCAATATCATTAACACCTAAATTTATGGTTAATTTTCCTGATTTAATAGATGTATTATTACTTTTTTTTCCCTCAATATACTTTTTGATATCTGAGATATCAATATTTAAAGATGAATCAGTTCCATAAACATCATATCCATGACTAATTAACGATTTAATAGCTTTTTTCCCTTCTACACCTAAACCAACAACAGAAATTTTCACAACTATCACATCATAATATTTAACCCTTTACTTTTAAAACTATAAAAATTGGGCAATAAGTATTTCAATCAACAATTATTTCATTCACTCTCCATGAATCAAAAATGCTCCAGCTTTAATATATAATTTTAGCCCCCTATTTTTTGAAAAAAATTAGAGACTTCAACATCTCATTTTACTTATCTTCCATATTATTCATCTTCCATTATAAAAATACATCTCATTATACTACAAAAATAAATTTTACCATTTCTTAACCGTTAAACTTAAATACTATGCTTCATATTATTATTGGTGATAAAAACGACATCATCTATTTTACGAAAAAGAATACGACAATTATATTTTGTTAGGGTAGATATTTAAAATTATCTGATTCATATAAAATACTGAAAAGAATCAATGTGCATCGTATGAAATGTTGAAAATGTTTGTAATATAGTCTTAAAATCATAGGCATGTTATTTTGGATTAGACACTAATTTTGTCCGTGATGATCCTTAAAAACCTTGAAAAACTAGAGGGAATTTCTTTAATAATTGAAGGATAGTCCCCTGAATGCATACATTTTTACAACTATTTATATCAAATTAACTGAAGATCAAATCTTAAAAGGTATCAAATAGAATTTCAAATAGTTTATTTATATTGGATTTAAGGCTTACTGTTGTTGTTAGGAATAATTATTTCTGCAATGCCATGTTATGATTTTAATCCCATTCAGGGTTGCACCTAAAATGATTCTAAAAACTTTTTTTGATGAGATCTTGAAAAGAACATGAAAATAAGGAGAATTTATAAGAAAGAATGACATATTAATCTTTGAATAAAGGATTATTACAGCTTATAATAAACTATCAAAATATGGAATATTTCAAGTATAAAATCCAAAACTTTAGAAAAGTTTAAGAAAATCAAAGATTTTCTAACTTAAGCAAGTTAAGTTTTGATTCAAATAGTAGTTATTCTAAAAATTTTTTGATCAAACTTTTTCTAAAAGTTTGAGTATAAAATCATTCTTTTCATATTCCCAAAAAAAACATATTTCATAAGTAAACAACCTATCCATTATGAGATATTTAGCCATGAAAACCCTATAAACAGATTAAAAAACATTTTTAAAAGAATAAAAAGGCAGTTATTAGTATTCAATTTGATGATTGGGAGAATATTATAAACCAATAGGTGAAATTGAAGATTTTTTTAAATTATGTATAAGAAGGTGTTAATTAAAAAGATCCATAAGTATACTCTGAAGTCAGCTAAAAAAACGGTGATATTGCATGTATTTTTGGCAGGGTTACTCATATACACTTGGGTAGAACGGAAAATCAGACCTGCAAAGGCTTGCAGAATCATGAAAAAAATAGAACCTTATGATAATGTTCATCTAATAATAGTTCATATAAACTTAAAAAATATTGATTTTATAATATTAAATTATAAAATAAAAAAAAATCATAGATTTTCTAATTGAACAATTTCAATATAGGAAAATTTTGTTTTCTAACTTTAAAAAATAAATTTTTTAAAATTAAGAATATTAATGATTAAAATTTATTATTATTGTGTTAGATTTTTAACAAAAATCATGTTTTAAGGTTTTAATCGTGTTGTTTTCTTAAAATACATTCTTATATGGGAGTTTAAATTAAAATACTTAATATCCAATTTGGATATGATTAAAAAATAAATGGTTAAGCTTTGTTTAATATGTAAAAAATAACTTATAGTAAAATAATACTTTTAGGGTCATATTTTTTTGAACAAAATCAAAGACCTTAAACACCTTATTTCATTTATTATAACTGTTGTTTATTCTCCCATCATAAAAATACATTTTTATACTGGGATTTAAATTAAAATACTTGATTTTAAGTTTTAATATATCTAAATAGTGAATTATTAATCCATTGATGAAGATACCAAATGACTTGTAGTAAAAATTGTTTAAAATAAAATCTAAAATGTTTAATAAGGATTATTTTACATTTAAGCTTTATTGGTTTATATTCATTGATATTATAAATGTGATAGTCTGTTGTTATTAGAATAAACTCATTAAAAGTTTGTTCAGGTTTTTTCTAAATTTAAATGAGTTATATGGTTTTTTGTTCAAATTTTATGATTAATATTATTTTGTTTGGAATTTAATGATTATTTCTAATGTATTTTTATGGTGGAAGACTGAATAATGTGGAAGATAAGTAAAATAAGATGTTAAAGGTCTCTAATTTTCCTGGTGGTGGAGGAGCTATCAAAAATCTTGGAAAACTAAACATAAACAAATCAACATTTAAAAGCAACACAGCAACGAACTCATATAGTGTTCGTGGTGGGGCTGTTGTAAATAGTAATGATACTGAAATCACCAACATCCATTTCATGAATAATTCAGCATTAGGTAGTGGTGGTGCTGTTAAAATATGGTACAGTTGTAAATACTTAATCAAAGACTCCACTTTTGAAAACAATACTGTAAATGAATTTGGTGGAGCAGTAGATTTTGATAATCTTATTAAAAGAGATTGGTATTCTTCTGATCCTGGTATCACACAAGGAAATAACTATAATGCGAGTCTTATTAATATTCAATTCCTGAATAATCATGCAAAGTGGGTGGTGCTGTTGAAGTTTATGGAGGAGTTGTCAATGCCATAGAAGAAATAGACACAGAAAATTGTAAATTTAAGGATAATACAGCTACTGATACTGGAGGAGCAATAGACATACATAATAATACATGCTTTAAAATAACATTAAAAGACAACACTAACAGTTATTTTACTGATTACTTCATTAAAAATCATGGAAGCCAAAATGAAGATATTTACATTCATCAGGGTGCTAAGTTTGAGCCTAAAAAGTTTTATGATGAAGGAAAAGCTCTGAAAAAAATTATTGATAAAAACCAATTTTAATAATATTACTTTTTTTGTATCTTAGAGGGTGTAAATTTTTGTGGAGTTTTTCCTCATATTACTTTATTCCCCAAAGAGAGCTAAAATATTCCAATAAACCCTCAATTACTGAAAATCTTCGATTTTCATAATTACAAAAATC